>JAGWSK010000381.1 GCA_028869355.1 Alphaproteobacteria bacterium
AATCATACAGCAACTTCCGAACTCGCGCATCCGCGCCACCGCGCTGGGAGACAATATTGTGCTCTCGGGCACGGCCAGCAGTGTGCAAGACGCGGCCAAAGCGCAGGCGATGGCCCAACAATTTGCAGCTGCGGAGGGCGGCGCCGGGGCGGCCGGTGCAGGTGCGGCCGGCGGCGGCGGTGCGGCCGGCGCTGGGGCGGCCGGCGCTGGGGCGGCCAAGGTGATCAACAATATTGCCATCGACGCGCGGCAGCAGGTCCTGATCCAGGTGCGCGTCTCGGAAATGAGCCGGGCGATCTCAAAGCAGTTCGGCATCAATGCGCTCGCGGTCGGAACGGCCTTTGGCGTGCCGGTCGTCGTGCAGACCGACAATCAGTTCAGTCTGGCCGGCCGGGCGCTATCGAACATGCTGGCCTCCATCGGCAACACCAATACTCCGGCCTGTCTTTCGACAGGCACCACGTGCCGGACGCAAGTCGCCGGCATGCTCCAGGCGATGGAACAGGTGGGATTGGTCCACACTCTGGCCGAACCCAACCTGACTGCGGTTTCCGGCGAATCGGCGAAATTCCTTGCCGGTGGCGAATTCCCGGTGCCGGTAGCGCGGGACCTCCAGGGGAATATCACGGTGGACTATAAGGACTTCGGCGTCGGGCTGGCGTTCACGCCGGTGGTGTTGAGTGCAGGACGTATTTCGCTACAGATATCCACGGAAGTCAGTGAACTGACGAATACCGGCGCCTTCACCCTGAATTCCAGCACGACCAATACTAATGGCACCACCACAACCGCACCGGGTTTAACGCTTCCGGCCCTTTCGGTACGCCGCACCGAAACGACGGTGGAACTGCCGTCGGGCGGCAGTATCGCCATTGGCGGCCTGATCCAGCAGCAAACCAAACAGAACCTCAGCGGTCTGCCTGGCATCAAGGACCTTCCGATTCTGGGCGCGCTGTTCCGCAGCCGCGATTTTCAGAGCAACGAGACCGAGCTGGTCGTAATGGTCACGGCCTATCTGGTGAATCCGGTCGCGCCCAGGATGCTGGCCGGGCCTGACGACGGATACGCTACGCCAACCGATCTGGAAACGATCGTGCAGGGACACTTGAACGCGGTTTACGGCGACGCCCCGAAACCCGCCACCGCGCTCGCCACCAACTCGCTCGGTTACATCATCCAATGAGGGATAGGAACATGCGGAAAGTGACACGTTTGCTCCAGGCGAGCGCGCCCATGAGCGCTTTGGTCCTGATCGCATGCGCGCATCCGGTCGCCGGACCGGAAGATGCAGTGTCGCCGCAACAGCGGTTTGCAATTTCCGTCGAGCCGCAGATGCAGACCTATCGCCTGCCCTATGAGTCCGGTGCTGATCCCGATCCGGTCGTGGAGCGCGAGCTCAACGGCATCGGCCGCGATTACCTTGAGAATGGCGCCGGCACCATTGCGGTTTCGGCGGCGCCGGAAAATGCAGGCGCGGCTGAACGGATCGCCGGAGAGCTTTCCGTATTTGGTGTTCCACGCAACAGGATTATGGTCGTTCCCCCGGGGGTGGCCGATATTCCGGGTACGGTCGCAATTGGCTATATCCGCTACCGCGCGGTTTCGCCCGCCTGCGGCGATTGGTCGGAAAATCTCGCTGTGAGCTATGACAATCGCCCATCGCCCAATCTCGGCTGCGCGACGGAGCACAATATTGCGGCGGAGATCTCAGATCCGCGCGATCTGGCGACGCCGGAACCGCAGGGGACAGAGGATGCCGAGCGGCGGCTGGCGATTCTCGGCAAGTACCAGCAGGGTGACAACACCGGAGCAAAGAGATCGCTGGGCCCGGCAGAACAATCAGGCTCAGTGTCAGCCATCGGAAAAGGCGGAATGTAACATGGCATTGCGGAAGCAACGAAGCTGCCATTTGGCGCTCCGCTTTCCCATCGGCGCCGTCCAGACAAGGCGGCAGAGTCGAACTGATGCAAGCAATGATCAGTGCGCAAGGCGCGCTGGCCTTTCCCTCGGTGGGAGAGGAAATGATTATCAAAGAGGTTAGTGACCATGGCGGGGAGCAATTTGGCCGAGGCGCTCGGCGGCAGGACCGAACCGGAGATTGCCGGATGTGAACACCCGA
>JAGWSK010000382.1 GCA_028869355.1 Alphaproteobacteria bacterium
GCCATTACCGGATGTTCTATGACATCATGCAGGGCGATAAAGAGCCGGACCTGCCGCGCTGGCGCAAATTCCTGATCGCAGTCGGCCGGGTCAATGAGTCCGGTGATGACGAACTCGCCTGCGCGTTTTATTGCGCCAATGTACCTGCTTCGGAGGCCACCCGCTTACCCTATCGCCGGCGCCATTACGCGCGGATATACCGCAACACGATCATGAGTTTCTATCGACGCCATCACGTCGAAAAGCTGGTGAAAATGGTTGTCATGCCGGCGGGCATCAATCCGTCGGGGCGGCTCGTGGGCGTGGCGGGGGGAATCTTGTGGCGCCTGCTGACCTGGCGGGTGCGCGGACTGGCGCTCCAACGGGGTTGATTCAACTGTAATTTCTGGTGGCGCAAGGCGCGGTGTTGGGACAAATTGCGCCCATGCTGAACACGACCCTGCAAACTGCGCAATCCGCGCTTCATGCCGGCCGCCTCGCCGACGCGGGCCGGTTATTCCAGGACGCCCTGCGCGGCAATCCGCGCGACTTCGACGCGCTGTATGGCCTCGGTCTCGTTTGTCTCTACGCCCAGCAATTCGAGCAGGCACAGCAACTTTTCGCCGAAACTGTGCGCGTTGATCCGCTGTTTGCCGACGGCTTCTGCGTCCGTGGCGTGGCCCTGATACGGCTTGGCCGCTACGACGAGGCGCTGGTCTGCTTCGAACGGGCACTGATGATCCGGCCGAATTCGGTCGATGCGCTCGCCAATCACGCCACCGCGCTGCTGGAAATGGGCAAAGCAGAACGGGCGCTTCCCGAACTGGAGCGCGCGGTTGCCACTGATCCGCGCCACTTTGTGTCCTGGCATAGCCGCGCCAACACGCTGGTCGCACTGAACCGCCCGCTCGAAGCGCTCGAATGTTATGCCCGGGCGCTGGAAATCGATCCGGCCAATCAACTGGCGACCGAAAACCGCGACAACGCGCTGTTCCAACTCGGACGGCTGAAGCGCTGCCCCACCGGATTCATGCGCACTTTATTTGATGGCTTCTCCTCGCATTACGACGACACAATGGTGGAGAAACTCCAGTATCGGGCGCATCTCCATCTGCGCGCGCTGGCGGACCGCGTGATCCCGAAGCCGGACGGACCGATCCGGATTCTCGATCTTGGCTGTGGTACCGGGCTGGTCGGGATGGCGTTTCGCGAGTTCGCCGGTGGTGGACCAATTGATGCGGTTGATCTGGCGCCGAAAATGCTGGAGGCGGCAAAGGCTCGCGGGATTTACCGCCATCTGGTCCTTGGTGATCTCGAAAACGAACTTTTCGCGCCCGGACCGCAATACGATCTCATCCTTGCGGCCGATACCATGATCTATCTCGGCGACCTGTCGCGCACATTTGCCGGCGTCTCCCGGCGGCTTGATGCCAGGGGGCATTATCTCTTTGCGGTGGAAAGTCGGGACGGCGAAGGATGGGAACAGACGCCACAAAACCGGTTCCGGCACTCGCAGGCCTATCTGCGTTCCGAAGCCGATCTCGCCGGACTCGAAGTCGTGGCCATTGATCCCTGCACATTGCGCACCGAGCACAATGTGCCGGTCGGCGGGTTTGTCGTTGCGCTGCGCAAACCGCAGGCGAATTGAAGGTAAATTAGATCGTCCGCTTGACCATCATCTGCTTGATCCCGGCGATGGCTTGCGCCGGATTCAGCCCCTTGGGACAGACGGTGGTGCAGTTCATGATCGTGTGACAGCGATAGAGCCGGAACGGGTCTTCGAGTTCGTCCAGCCTTTCGCCGGTGTATTCGTCGCGCGAATCGGTGAGCCACCGCGCCGCCTGCAGCAAGGCCGCCGGCCCGAGAAACCGCTCCGGGTTCCACCAATAGGACGGGCAGGACGTCGAACAGCAGGCGCACAGGATACACTCGTACAAACCATCCAGCCTCGCGCGGTCCTCCGGCGATTGCAGCCACTCTTTGGCCGGAGCAGATGTCTTGTTTTTCAGGTGCGGTTCAATGGCGGCATATTGCGCATAGAAATTGGTGAGATCGGGCACCAGGTCCTTCACCACCGGCATATGCGGCAAAGGATAGATCTTGATCGTGCCCGACACGTCGGACATCGCTTTGGTGCAGGCGAGCGTGTTCGATCCGGCGATATTCATCGCGCACGACCCGCATACGCCCTCGCGGCACGAGCGGCGAAAGGTCAACGTCGGATCGACCTCATTTTTGATCTTGATCAGCGCATCGAGCACCATCGGGCCGCAATCCTGGGTATCGATGGTGTAGCTGTCGAGGCGCGGATTGGCTTTGGTTTCCGGGTCGTAACGGTAAATGCGCAGCCGCTTGGCGCGGTTGACCGGTTTCCCGTCCGGACGTTTCGGCACCGGCCAAGCCCTACCCGCCTGTACCCGGCTTCCTTTCGGCAGTCTGAACTGAACCATTCTGTGAAATCACCTCACATCCTCAGGGCAGCAATACCAGAGAGGAACGAGAAAAGAGAAGCGAGAAGCGAGATTTCTTACAGCTTGCCGGGCGCGGCCCGAAGCGGCGCTTCGCTATCTCTCGCTCCTCGTTTCTCGCTACTCGCTCCTCTTTCTCGCGATGAACAGTTTTTCACCGCGCTGCAAGCCATAGGTCACCACGTCCTCACCCTCGGCGGTGAATTCCTCCAGGGTAAATCCGGCGCTGCTTATGCGCTCGCGTACATCCGCTCCATAAAAGCGCAAATGATCTGCCTGCCCGAAATGGCGCTTGCGCTCCTCCGGCGTACAGAGATCGTCGCGTTCATAGGTGCGCGCCCAACCTTCAATCACCGGTAGCATGATCAGCGCGGTGCCATCGGGCCGCAGCACGCGGTGAATTTCCGATAATGCCAGCCGGTCATCCACATGTTCGAGAACATGCGAACACACGATGCAGTCAAACGCGTCTTCGGGCGAATCAATCGCCTGAATGTCGATGACGCAATCAGCCCGGCCGGGGATGATATCCGCCGAGACATGCTTCCCGGTGCGGTTGCGCAGCAATCGCACCAGGCACGGCTCCGGAGCAAAATGCAGCACGGAAGCCGACGAAAGCCGTTGTCCATGTCGGTCCAGCCACAGCGCCATCAGCCGGCTGCGCTCGGTCGAGCCGCAGCGCGGACAGCGGACGTCGATTCGCTGCGGCCTTCCCGCCGGCCAAAACCAGCCATGATAACCGCACAGGCTGCATGTCCGCGGAAAACTCGCGCCTTTCGTGCGCGAGGCGAACACGTGACGCA
>JAGWSK010000383.1 GCA_028869355.1 Alphaproteobacteria bacterium
ATTGTTTGTCTACGGATTCTTTGGCGTTTCGCCACAGCTCGCACTGAGCGCTGCTTTTCTTCAGCACGCGGCGCATCTGCTTCCCGCGATCGGGCTTGGCTATGCCGTTTTGCTGTTCAAGGCGCTGCCGGTCGCACGAATCAGCTCCGCCGCGCGAGAATAACTGCGGATGTGCTGCTCTGCGACGGCGGGCCAGGCAAAACGCGCGACAACTTCGTCAGTTCCTGAGAGGCGGTTGCGCAATTCATCATCGATTGCCAGGCGCGCCCAGAAAAACGCGAGCTGGTCATCATTGTCGGCCAACAATGCCGTAGCTCCACTGCGAAGGAACTCGGCCGCGCCACTTGCCTTGAGGGCAACAATGGGCAATCCGGCGCAGCGCGCTTCGAGAACCGCGATTCCAAACGACTCTCTGATCGATGACATTACGAACAGGTGTGCTTCCCGATACAGCGACGCAAGTGCGCGCCGCGACAGTGTTCCGGGAAAGATGATGTCATCGGTGAGCCCGTGCCTTATTCGATACCGTTCAAGCCGTGGTCTTTCCGGACCATCTCCGGCCACATAGAGAATCATCTGCTTTCCGGCGGCACGGCCGTAATCCCGGGCGATCCGGAATGCCCTCAGCAGAGCGCGTGGGCGTTTCTTTGGAAATAACCGCATCGCGCTGACGGCGACAATCTTGTCCGCGGTCTGCCGCCGCGGCGGGACAGGTGCGCCCCAAAAGGATGGATCGACGCCATTGGGCAGGATTTCGACTGCGAGCCCGGGGGCCGCACGCTGGAGATTTTGAGCGACTTTTCCACTCACGCCAGATACGACCATGGGCCATTGCGACCACCGCCACAGCAGGTTGATCGTACGCAGCACATGGGCTGTACCGTGCAGCAAAGAATGGAAGGTGGCCACCACCGGCAGCCTGAGCGTTCGCGCCGCGAGAACCGCCGCATAGCCGGCGGGCGAGATGACGCTGATATGGACATGGATCACATCAAAACGGCCGGCTGCGAATGCAGCGCGAAACTTGCCGATCAGACGCGGCGATATCGCAAGATCCGTTCCTGGCCAAACCGGAGATGAAACACGCTGAACGCGAATACCGGGGATTGAAGCATCGCCCGGAGTTGTCGTGAGCACAACGACCTCCATTCCGCGGGTCTGCAGCGCCCGCGCGAGGTCCGCGACATGCAACTCGATACCGCCAACCCGCGGTGCAAACCAATCAGACACCAGTGCAACGCGACGCAGACGGCGGTTGGCGGGCGAAGACACAGTCATGGCTGCCAACACTGCCCGGGCATTGACCGAAGTCTCCGTGATTGTCAGACGAAAGGCTTCATAGTAAGTGTCTTGGGTAAGAAATTTTGCAAGCAGATCGCCCCGCTATTTGCCCGCCCGTCTCGCGTTCGTAGACGGGGAAGGAAATGCGGGGGACCAGGGGGCCGTAATTTGGTGGAAAGTCGCGCGACGTCGCGAGCCGTTCGGGTCGCTATTATCGGTGTGGGTAATTGCGCGTCCTCGTTTGTCCAGGGCCTGTCGTACTACACTCAGCGTCGCACGAATGCGCCTCTACCCGGCCTCATGCACCAATCCATTGGCGGGTATGAACCGAAAGACATTGTAATCTCCGCAGCGTTCGACGTTCACGCCGGCAAGGTTGGCCGCGATCTCGCGGAAGCGATTCAATCGAGTCCCAACAATACGTTGACCTTCAGTGACGTGCCCAGTTGGGGTGTGGCGGTCCAGCGTGGTGAAACGTTGGACGGCATCGGACCATCGCTGCGCAACGTCATCGACGAATCCGACCTGCCTCCGGTCGATGTTGCCGGAATTCTCAGGGCCACCCGCACGGATGTTGTGGTGTCGTATCTGCCCGTAGGATCACAGCTCGCCAGTGAATATTACGCCGAGCAGGCAATGGCCGCGAGGTGCGCGTACGTCAATTGCATACCCGTCTTTTTGGCATCAAAGCCGGAGTGGCGGAAGAGATTCGAGGAACGCGGGCTTCCGATCATCGGCGACGACATCAAAAGTCAGGTCGGTGCGACCATAGTGCACCGGGTACTGAGCAATCTGTGCCGCGAACGTGGTGTCACGATCGATCGCACCTACCAGCTTAACTTTGGCGGAAACACCGATTTTCTCAATATGCAGACTTCCGAGCGGCTGGTCTCCAAGAAAATATCGAAGACGCAGTCGGTGGCGAGCCAGCTGAACGGCTCGATTGGACCCAGGGATATACATGTGGGGCCGAGTGATTATGTGCCGTGGCTCGAGGACCGGAAATTCGCCTACATCCGAATCGAGGGAACAGGATTTGGCGGCGCACCCATCAATCTCGAATTGAAGCTCGAAGTATGGGATTCGCCCAATTCGGCGGGAGTCGTAATCGATGCCGTCCGGTGCGCCAAACTGGCGCTGGAGCGCGGGCTGGCCGGCGCGATTCAGGCGCCGTCGAGCTATTTCATGAAATCACCTCCGATTCAGGTCACCGACGAGGAGGCGCGAGAAGATCTCGACCGGTTTATTGCCGGGGCGTAAAGCGCCTTGGCCGCACGGCTCACCCACGCCGATGGGCGAATGCGCGCCTGAACGCCGATGAGCGTCCCTGAACTTCGCTATTCCTCAAGCCCGTATCGCGCCCTTCGGCGGGATGTCCGGCGCGCATTGTTTCGTTTCCGGTACACGACGCCCTTTTCGGTTGCGCGGGATGTCACGCGCAGCATACGTCTGCTTCGCCATGACCCGATGCCGCGCACCTTGACGCCCCGTCCGGAGCGGATTGTGGTGTCGATGACAACCATTCCGGAAAGGGTGAGCAAAATCACACCGGCCCTGCGCAGCCTTCTGGACCAGTCTTGCCCCGCCGATCGCGTGTTGCTCGCATGGCCTTCGCCTGCCACACACGGGACCGGCCCGAAACAACCACGCCTGCCTTGCGGTGTTGAGGTACTTCCCTGCGAAGATCGGGGACCGGTCACCAAGTTCCTCGCGGCACATGCTGTCGAACCTCGCGCCGCAATCGTGGTGGTTGATGACGATGTCATTTACCCGGCGGACTTTCTCGCAACACTCCTCGATGCGCATCGGCTTGAGCCAATGACTGCGCTTGGCTGGCGTGGCTGGCGGCTGCAGCCGGGCGTGGACCCCCGCGACTTTGACCATGTGTTTGCCACGTCCGTCCGCGCGGCCACGCCGGTTGACGTGCTTCTGGGCACCTGGGGATACCTGATCCCGCCGGGCGCTCTCGACGGGGCGGTTCACGATTTCGGTGGCTGGCCCGCGGAGCTGCGCTTCGTCGATGATGTCTGGATTTCGGGACATCTCGCGCGGCGGGGCATACCCCGCCGCGTTGTTCCGGCGCGCGGACTTC
>JAGWSK010000040.1 GCA_028869355.1 Alphaproteobacteria bacterium
ATGTATACCCGGCGGACTTGCTGATCGCTCTCGATGATCATCCAGACTTCCTTTGGAGTCTGAATGAAACGCACGGGATTGGGACCGCCCTGCGCCATGAACATCGGCACGCCGCCCAGCAGGCAGCTCGAACCCGGCGTGAAGGCGACTTTGCCGGCCAGGATTTCGTCGATGTCCTTCTTCATTCGGGCCCTGGTTTCGGGCTTCAGATTGGGATTGGTCAGGTCGGCGATCCTGAATGTTGGCTGGTTGCCGGTTCCGTTGGGGGTAAATGGATGCACGGGATCGCTCACCACCGGTGCAGGTGTGCGGCCCGGCGCGGCTTCAAAGAACGGACCCGCGCCGTTGAAGCCGACCCAGCCCGTCATACTGTCGGGACTGAAATCAGGCGGTGCCGATGACTCCTGCGGCAGCGCCGGTGCGGAAGCGATAATCAGGACCGCAATGGACGAAAGCAAACATGCACTGACAGACTTCATGCGACTCCTCCCATTCGACACCCAACGCTGTCATCCCCGGCAGAGCCTGCGTAGCCGCAGGCTAAAAAAGCCATTTCGCGCGGACCCGTGGAGTGGCGGAGCGCGGCTTCCCGCCTACGCATAAAGCTACGGCGGGCGGGCATCGTCACAACTCGGCCGCCGAAGCCTTGGCGAAGGCGGCAGGGCCCCACGCGCGTTGAGAAAATTGCGAAGCAATTTTTAGCGCGTGGGATGCCGCCAGCGAAATGTCCCTCAGTGCCAGCGGTCCATCGCCTGATGGTGCATGGAGTCCGCCGGCAGTTCGGCGAGTTCGATGCGGTTGCCATTCGGGTCGAGAAGATTGTTCAGGATCGCTTTTGTCGGGCTGCCGGTATTGATCGCACCAACATTGGCGCCGCGCGCTTTGAACATCGCCGTCGCCTGCTGCATATTGTCGACATAAAGCCCGAGATGGTTCAGCCCCGGCGGCCGCTGCACGCTCGCGGGCAGAATCTCGATGAACGTGCCCTTGCTGATCTGCACATAAACCAGCTGAAGCTTGCCTTCCTTGTCCTTGACCCGGAATGCCTCGGGGAAGCCCATCACCTTGGTATAGAATGCAACCGTCTTGTCGACGTCCGGCACGCTGATCGCGACGTGATTGAGACCGACAATTCCGGTGTTGGGGCTGGAATGTTCATTATCCGCGATCGCCGCGTGAACCGCGAAGCCGCCCACAAGCAAACCCGCGACAAAAAGCGCCAATCCGCGCATCATAACTCCTCCCTGTTCGCAGACCGGCGAGCATAGCACAGCCGGGGCCGATTCAGGAACTTCTGTGCGCGCCTGCAACGGGTTATGATGCATCGGGCCGGAAAGATGCCGGACAGTCGGGAGGACAGAAATGAAATTCGCATCCGTATGCGCAAGCCTGCTCGTGTTGTGCACCGCGCCGGCGCTGGCGCAAACCGATCAGGACCTGGTCAACGCCGGAAAGAATCCGGAAAACGTCACCATGCAAAGCATGGGCTTTGACCGCAAAAGCTATAGCGCGCTCAACCAGATCAACGCATCCGATATCCGAAGGCTCGTGCCGGTCTGGAACAGCAGTCTGATGAATGATCAGGGCGAGCTGGCACAGCCGACCGTCTATAACGGTGTGATGTATGTCGTGAACGGCAAATGGACGTTCGCGATCGATATCGAGACCGGCCGGCAGATCTGGCGCACGCCGGTCAAACTCGAAAAACCGCTGAAGCGGTCGATTATCAACCGCGGCGCGGCCACGATCTACCACGGCAAGGTCTTTCGCGTGACGATCGATAACCACGTTCTCGCGCTCGACATGAAAACCGGCAAGGAGGTCTGGAACCAGAAATTTGCCGATATGAAAGACGGTTTCTATGCCACCGGCGGTCCGATCGTGGCCAATGGCGTGCTGATTTCCGGCGTCGCCGGCGGTGAATCGACCACCCGCGGATTCCTCATCGGATGGGATCCCGATACGGGCAAAAAGCTCTGGACCCGCTACACGATTCCTGCGCCCGGCGAACCCGGCTCCGAAACCTGGCCGAAAGGCACCAATGCCTGGCAGCAGGGTGGAGCACCGACCTGGCGGTCCGGCTCCTACGATCCGCAGCTCGATCTGGTTTACTGGGGCGTCGGCAATGCCGAGCCCTATGATCCGCGTCTGCGGCAGGGCATGGATAGTCTGTACACCAACAGCGTGCTCGCCATCCGGCCCAAAACCGGTGAGCTGGTCTGTTATTATCAGTACACGCCGAATGACGTGTATGACGTCGATGCGACCGACGAGCAGGTGCTGGCGGATATCCGCGTTAATGGCCAGCTGCGCAAGGTGATGATCCAGACCAACAAAAACGGCTTCCTCTATGTGCTGGATCGCACCAACTGCAAACTGATTGCCGCGCATCCCTATGTGAAAGTGAACTGGGCATCCGGCATCGACATGAAAACCGGACGGCCCATCCTCACCGACGTGTACAAGCGCTTTGCCGCCGGGCAGGAAGTTGAAATCTGGCCGTCGCGCGGTTCGAATGCTGTGCCTGCGGCGTTCGATCCCAATACCGGCCTGATTTACGCGAGTTCCTGGGACGTGCCGCGGATCCAGAAGATCGATCCCAATGCGAAGGAAGAAGAAATCGGCGAAACTTCCACCGGTGTCAAAGCCCGTCAGCCCGAAATCAAACCCGGCGATGTGCTGGGTCATTTTGCGGCCATCGATCCACTGACCGGCGCAAAGAAATGGGAGGTGCCGCTGATCAATCTGCCGTCCTCGGCCGGCATGCTCGCAACCGGCGGCGGCCTGGTTTTCAGCGGCAAGCTGACCGGCGAATTCGTCGCTCTCGATGAAAAAACCGGAAAACAGCTATGGCAGTTCCAGACCGGATCGAGCGTCAATTCGACCGCGATTACCTACATGCATAAGGGCCGGCAATATGTCAGCATCGCATCCGGATTGGGTGGCGCGCTTGCGCCGCGATACGCATCGAAAATCATGCCTACCGGCGGATCGATGTGGACATTCGCGCTGATGCCGCAATAACCGGAGAATCAAGGGAGGGAGTTCAATGCAGGACGGAAAAATCGGCCGGCGGTCGTTGCTCGCAATGGGCGCCGCCGCGGGAGCGCTGTCGCTGACTTCGCCGCTGTGGCGCACATCGGCGCGCGCAGCCGACGGCCCGGCACGAAAAATCGTGACGGTCAACGGGAAACGGGTGAAGGTCATCGACATTCACGGCCACATGGTCGTGCCCAAAGCCGGCGATCTGCTCAAGGGCACGCCGATCAAGGGGCGATTTCCCAATAACCAGATCATGGGACCGGCTCGCCTTGCGCTGATGGACCGTCGCGGCATCGACATGCAGGTGCTCGACGTCAATGATTACTGGTGGTATCCGGCCGATCGCGATCTCGCGGCAAAACTCGTGCGCGTGCAGGACGAAGGCGTGGCGGAGTGGTGCCGCACCCACTCCGACCGCTTTCTTGGTTTGAGTTCGCCGGCGCTGCAACATCCCGATCTCGCCGCGGAGCAGCTCGAATATGCGGTAAAGACCCTCGGCCTCAAGGGTGCTTCGGTGGGAACCGTGATGGGTGAAATTCCATCATCGGAAAAATACGATCCATTCTGGCGCAAAGCGGAAGAGCTGAACGTGCCGGTCTTCATGCATCCGACCAATGCCGACGGCATTGTGGAGGAAAAGGCATTCGATGGCCGCGGCGACCTCGGAAATATCATCGGCAATCCGTTCGAAACGACTTTGTTCCTCGCCAAGATGATCTATGACGGGACCTTCGATCGTTTTCCGGGCCTGAAGGTTTGCGGCGCACACGGCGCCGGCTATCTGCCCGCCTATTTCGAACGCACCAATGTCGCCTGCGAGGTGCGCCCGACCGCGAAATGCGCGAACAAGAAAAAGCCGGCCGAATATTTGCGGACGCAAATCATGGCCGATTGCATGGTGTTCACCGATGAAGGCGTGCGCCATCTCGTCGCCGAAATGGGCCCGAGCCAGATCGTCTATGGGTCGGACATGCCGTTCAACTGGCCGGATACGATCGACGTGATCGTCAATGCGAAGTACCTCAGCGACGCTGACAAGGAAGCGATTCTCGGCGGCAATCTCGTCCACCTCCTGAAGATTTAGGTGTGGAGTCTCAACAGGTTGCCCTCCGGCAGACCGAGTCTGCTGACGGGGGATTTATATCCGATACCGCCGTGTGGGCGATGCCAATTGTAGGCATGGAGTCAGGAGGTGAGTTGGGAAGCTCGCTCATCGGAGTGATGGTAGGCTCTGGCATAAGCCCATTCACGCAGCGAAGTCTGGACGAAGCGCTCGGCCTTGCCATTTGTCTTTGGTGTGTAGGGTCTGGTGCGCAGGTGCTTGATCTTGAGCATCCGCAGGGCCTTTGCATAGCGACGGGAGCGGAAGCTGACGCCATTATCGGTCATGACGCGCAGAACCTTGACGCCGTAGGTGCGAAAGAAGCGCAGTGCGTTGAAGAGAAAGCGCAGGCAGGAGCTGCGTTTTTCGTTGGGCAGGATTTCAGAATAAGCGAGGCGCGAATGATCATCGATTGCCAGATGCAAGTACTCCCACCCAACCCCGCGACTATTGCTTTGACCCCTGCGATCGCCGGTGATGCGGTGTCCGGTTCGCTCGAAACGGCCGAGCTTTTTGATATCGATATGGATAATTTCGCCAGGCCGCTTGCGCTCGTAGCGCCGCAC
>JAGWSK010000384.1 GCA_028869355.1 Alphaproteobacteria bacterium
CGGCCCTTCATTATTGCGGGCCGGCGGTTTCGTTCGCGCCTGATCATCGGCACCGGGAAATACCGGAGCTACGCGGAAAACGCGGCGGCGCTGGAGGCCTCCGGTGCGGAGATCGTGACTGTGGCGCTGCGGCGCGTCAATGTCATGGACCCCCGCGGGCCGCGTCTGGTCGACTTCATCGATCCCAAAAAATACCTGTTTTTGCCCAATACTGCAGGCTGCTTTACCGCCGAAGAAGCGCTGCGCACTTTGCGGCTCGCCCGCGAAGCAGGGGGCTGGAACCTGGTCAAACTTGAAGTGCTCGGCGACCGCAAGACGCTCTATCCCGACATGCTGGAGACCCTGCGAGCAACCGAAGTCCTGGTGCGCGAAGGTTTCCAGGTGATGGTCTATTGCAGTGACGATCCTTTGCTGGCGAAACGGCTCGAGCAGGCCGGCGCCTGCGCAATCATGCCGTTGGGCGCGCCGATCGGATCGGGGCTGGGCTTGCAGAGTGTGGTCAATATCCGCCTGATCATCGAGGAGGCGAAGGTCCCGGTGATTGTCGACGCGGGTATCGGGACAGCATCAGATGCCGCGGTCGCCATGGAATTGGGCTGTGACGGTATCATCACCAATACGGCCATCGCGGAAGCGAAAAATCCGGTGATGATGGCGCAGGCGATGAGGTCCGCGGTGGAAGCGGGCAGGTTCGCCTATCTCGCCGGCCGCATGCCGAAGAAGCGCTACGCCGACCCGTCATCGCCACTGGCAGGGCTGATTTAGTCCCAGACGAGGGCGGAAAAATACCATTTCTTCGCGCCGCAGACGCGGCGCGGATGGGTTCCCTTCCCGCGCTGCTCCGCAGCGCGCCGGGAATGACAGAGATAAATTCAGCTTTTTGCGGCGGCGTCAGCCAATTGCTGAAGCTGTGCGTCGGTCAGCTCGCCGACGATGATCTTATCGTTGACGACAAAGGTGGGTGTGCCGTCGAAATGCAGACGGTCGGCCAGACCATTGGACGCTTTAATCGAATCCAGCACGGCGGGATCGGCCATATCCTTTTCCAGGCGTGCCGTATCAAGGCCGACGGATTTTGCGATATCGAGGATGCGGTCCTTCGGCAATTCGCCCGCTGTGGCCATCAGGGCGAAGTGGAAAGGAACATATTTGTCGCCCTGACGCCGCGCGGCGACTGCGGCCTCAGCCGCCACCAGTGAATCGGGAGTCAGGATCGGCCGCTCGACAAAGGCGATGCGGATGTTTTTGCCGGCGGCGAGATGCTGCATCGCCGCCAGCGATGCTTTGCAATGTGGACAGCGGTAATCGAAGAACTCCGCCACCGTGACTTTCGCGTTTGCCGGCCCGGCGACATAAGCCACTTTCGGATCGAGCAGTGCGGCCGTGCCGATGGACTTCAGCGCGCTGTCCTGCGCTTTGCTGACGGCTTCCTGCTGCTGGACTTCCAGTCTGTTGGACATGTCCGCGAGGATTTCCGGATGCGCGAGCAGGTAATCATGCACGATCTGCTCAACGCGTCCCTTCTCGGATATCGCGGGCAGCGGAATGTTTCTGCCGGTCACAAGCATGGTGAGGCCGGCGCCCAGCGCAAACAGCACTGCACCACCTGCAGCCAGCTTTAGCGAAGATGGTATATTCATAGGCAGCGGGCTCCCGGGGCGGATTTCAACTGGATCTGGGAAATGGACACGATATCGACGGCGCGCTGCCAATCGGGTGAGGACTGCTGCAAGCCGCGCTGTGCGCGTTGACCGAACTGAACCGCGCAGGGGTAATCACCCACACTAACGAAGCGCTCGGCGGTGGCGAGATCGGCCTTGCCGGGCTGGCCGTTGCGCGCATAGGCCTCTGCCAGCTTGTACCAGCCAAACGTATCGTCGTAATCCTGCTTCAAAGCGGTTTGCAGCTGCTCGAGGGCTTCACGCGCGTTTTGCGGATTTTCGGTGTCCAGCAATGCGGCGCCCAATGCCGTGCGGATCAACGGCGCGTCCGGAAGGATTTGAACCGCCTTGCGATAGGGCACGAGACCTTCCTCGACTTTGCCCATTTCTACTTTGATCTGGCCGTACATTTCGAGGAAGTAGGGATTCTCCGGCTCATCTTTGAGCAGGCCCTCGATTTCGGCCAGCGACTTTTGCATATCCGGAGCCTTGAAATAAGCCATGGCGCGGGCGTAGCGCGCGGGTTTGCTGGTGTCCGATGCCGGATATTGCCGCAGTGTCACTTCCGACGGCTGGATGTAGCCGCGCAGTTTCGCGCGCATCATATCGAAAGCGTAAATTGTTTCCGGACTGTCTTTGACGTCGCGCCAGGGTGACGCGTCGACCTGATCCTGCAGCGCAGCGATGCGGTCGCCAGAGACCGGGTGGGTTTGCGCATATGGATCGATGTGCTGCGAGCTCAGGATTTCCTGATCCTGAAATTTTTTGAACACTTGCAGCATGCCTTCGCCCGATTGATGCGTGGCGGTCAGGAATCTCATTCCCGCCTGATCGGCGTTGGCCTCGACGGTTCGTGAGTAGGCGAGGAAAGTGCGTTCGGCGATCTGCTGGCCGGCCATCATGATCGCGGTCCCGGCCTGACCGGCGCCGGCGATGATCGCAGCGAGCCCGGCCGCCATCGACAGCAGCAGCGGAATCGTCGCCGCCTTGATTCCCGCAGAGGCGCGCACGAGATCGCCATGCGCCATGTGGCCGGTCTCATGGGCCATTACCCCGGTGATCTGGTTGGGCGTGTCGAGGGCCATCAACAAACCGGTGTTCAGGAACATATTCTGGCCTTCGGCGACGAAGGCGTTAATCGACTGGTCCTGAACGATGTAAAGATGCACGTCCTTCGGAACGAGGCCCGCGGCGAGCAAGATCGGGTCGAGTTTGGAGCGCAGCACGCGCTCGGCTTCAGTGTCGCTGATGAAGCCAAGCCCATCGCCCTGGGCGTGCGCCTGCATCGCCGGATAAAAGGCGAAGAAGCCGATCAGGAGCGCTGCAACGGCGAGTCCGAATACCGGGCGCAGGGCAGCCAGCCGAAATCTCAAGGCATACTCCCTCAGATTACACGCGCCGCAGGATGGACCCTAGGATTCCCGCGCCACCCGGTCAATGCTCTGGGCCAGAACTTACAAAAACGTCACGCTTTGAAGCGGCGCTGCCACCATCCCCGCCGGGTTTCACGCGGTTCGTTATCGGCCGCCACGGGTTCCTCCGCCACAGTTTGGGTCGTTTCGACACCTTGTTGGGGCGCCACCCCGTGAATGACGGGTTCGGCTTCGGCCGATGCGAATTGTGGCAACGGCGGCGGGGCGGGTGTTGTGGTCTCCTCCGCACGATCTACCAGGGACCAAACTGGCGAAGATGGCATGTTGGGAGCAGTTATCTCACTCGTCTGCGATTCTGGGGTTTCATCCGCCGGACCCTCGGATTGAGCCAATGCGATTGGCGCCTCCAAGGATGATCGGGGACCGGTTTCCACGGGTGTGGCCTCCGCCTGAGCCCGAGCTTCGGACGATGGCAAAGGAGATTCGAACCGTCGCCCACGACGGCCGCGCCGGCGCCGGCGGCGCCGGCGTTCCGGGGGTTCGCCGGTACCGTGCTGCGCGCCATCCGCTGCGGGTTCGGCTTCATGCTCCGCCTCTGCGGTTTCGAATTCATCGGCGGATTCTGCCCCGTTGATTTCAGTCGCTTCGATGGGCACTGACTCCGGGCTTTGGGCAGTCTGGTCTTGCGGCGGCAATTCCTGTTCCCCGGCTGTTTGCCCTAAGCGCAGGTTGCGCCCGCGGCCGCCCCGGCGGCGGCGGCGGCGTTTGCGGCCCCGTTCGCCGTCGGGCGATTCGGCCTGCACAGGTGTTTCCGTGGGTGGTACTTCCGGAGGTTCGGCAATCGTCACGTCCGGTGGAGTTTCCGCCGTCACCAATTCCTCGAATCCGCCTTCAACCGAGACCGCCGCAAGTTTCGGACGCGCTGTGGGGATACGCATCCCGGTGCGTTGAATGTCGAAGCTGCCGCTGACCATATTCGTCTGCGGTTCGAACAGGATCGACACGTCATAGGCCTCTTCGATGCGTGCGAGTTCTCGCCGCTTCTGATTGAGCGTGTAGATCGCCACTTCGAGCGGAGTTTTGACCGACAGGTTCACCGACGGTTGGTGTTGTCCCTCTTCGTCGAGAGCGCGCAGCAGTCGCAGCGCCGCAGATTCGGTCGAGCGGATAATTCCCTGGCCGTTGCAATGCGGGCATGTGATTGTCGAACCGGCCACGACTCCAGCGCGTAGCCGCTGGCGCGACATCTCCAACAGTCCAAACTGGCTGATCCGGCCGATCTGAATGCGCGCGCGGTCGTTGCGGACCGCATTGTGGAGACGCTTCTCGACATTGCGGTCGTTCTTGCTGTCTTCCATGTCGATGAAATCGATGACAATCAGCCCGGCGAGGTCGCGCAACCTGAGTTGGCGCGCGATTTCATCCGCCGCTTCAAGATTGGTTTTGTAGGCGGTGTCCTCGATCGAATGCTCGCGCGTGGCGCGGCCGGAATTGACGTCGATCGAAACCAGCGCCTCGGTCTGATTGATGACGATGTAGCCGCCCGATCTGAGGTTCACCACCGGGCTGAACATCGCATCGAGCTGCGACTCGACCTGAAGTTTTTGGAATAGCGGCAGCGGCTCCTTATACAGTTTCACGTTCTTGGCATGGCTCGGCATGAGCATGCGCATGAACTCTTTGGCGTCGCGATAGCCATTTTCGCCATCGACAAGGACTTCGGTGATGTCCTTGCCGTAGAGATCGCGGATGGCCCGCTTAATCAGGCTGCCTTCTTCATAGACCAGTGAAGGTGCATTGGATTTCAGGGTCAGCTCACGGACTGTGTCCCACAGCCGCAGAAGGTATTCGTAATCGCGCTTGATTTCCGTTTTGGTGCGATTTGCACCGGCGGTGCGGATGATCAGGCCCATGCCTTCCGGCAATTCGAGCGACTGTGCCGCCGACTTCAGGCGCTTCCTGTCGGCCGCGTTGGTGATTTTGCGGGAGATGCCGCCGCCCCGCGGCGTGTTGGGCATCAGGACGCAATAGCGGCCGGCGAGCGACAGGAACGTGGTCAGCGAAGCGCCCTTGTTGCCGCGTTCTTCTTTCACCACCTGCACCAGCATTACCTGCCGGCGTTTGATGACTTCCTGAATCTTGTATTGGCGCCGGCGCGGCCGGGGGCGGTCGAATGACCGGCTTTCACGCCGTTGATAAGCGGCCGGGGCTCCGGTCGCTTCAGCCTGGACCTGAACTGGTGCCGGGATATCCGTGTCATGTGGCTCCGGCTGAGAGATTTCAGCGGTGCGGAAGTCTTCCGTGGAGCCAGGGTGTTCGAATATCCCCGTGCTTTCCGGCTCCGGTGCTTCCGTCGCCGGAAATTCGCCCGGGATTTCGGCTTCAGTGTCGTGAAGCTCGACAACCGCTTCGGTTGTGGGCTCAATTGCGGCGGGCTCCGATTCAGCGCCCACGGAAAAATCGGGCTCAATGGCGCCGGATGCCGGAGCTTCGGACGATTCCGAATCCGCCAGTTCTGCTGCGATCTGTGGTTCCGGCTCTGCTGCCGGGCTTTCGCTTTCTTCGTGGTGTTCGCCAACCACCTCATGATCGCCATTATCGCCATTATCGCCATTGTGGGTGTCGATCGATTCGACATCTTCCTCGGCCATCAGGCGCTCGGTCTGGGCCTGCAGAATGGCGAGCCGGTCGGCGACCGGAATTTGGTAATAGTCGGGATGGATTTCCGAAAAGGCGAGGAAGCCCTGGCGGTTTCCGCCATATTCGACGAACGCCGCCTGCAGCGAAGGTTCTACGCGTGTGACTTTGGCGAGATAAATATTGCCTTTGAGCGGGCGCTTCGCCGCCGATTCAAAATCAAATTCTTCGACCCGATTGCCGTCGATGACTACGACCCGGGTTTCCTCCGGGTGGCTCGCGTCGATGAGCATACGTTTGGACATTGTGAACTCCGTGGGCGCGGAGCTGCCGCGATGCACGCGTGCGGGTCCCTCGGACGCGCACGGGATCGGCCGGCAACCGGCGCCAATTCATGATGGAAGTATAAGGGGTGGGCAGACTATGGGCCGGTTGCGCGAAGCAGCTCCCAGTCGCGGGAGAAATCGGCGCGTGCGGGAAATCCATGAAACTCGTCGTCCCGTTCAGGCCGGCTTCGAATCGAATTCGTCACCGGTGATATTCTGGAGCCGCGGCTGCGTGGCCGCAATCGCGGGGCAGCTTCCGAATACAGCTTTTTTTCGAATGCGCAACCGGAAGCTGCAAAAATCGTCCGCGCCTGATGGCCCGGGAGCCGAAGAGCGAACGCAAACCTGTTGTATTAACGCGACCGGCTCATCGCAAGGGGAAAAGACCCGCTCGTAAGTGCAGGCCCCGCCTCACTTTTCTGTGACGGCGCCCGGCAAATGCCGGAAAAGCAAACAATTGTAAATTCTTGCGCGTCAGGATACGCGAATCAGGATTGCTGATTCGCGGATGGGGGAATGGCCCGGCCCGGCCGAGTTTTTGCCTGCATGCTGGTCTTCCTAGCCGGCGCGGCATTCTGCGCCTCGGCCGCCCCGATCACGCCGGCAGTGGCAGCCGAGCGAGCACGAACCGACGAATCCGGGCCAGGCCCGGTGGTGATCGGGATCGAGCTCACCGACGATTCCGTGCAGTCGCGTCTCGTTGTCGAATTGAGCGACCCGGTCGATTTCCGCAGCTTCCTTCTGACCAACCCAAATCGGGTCGTGGTGGACATGCCGAAGGTTGTCTGGCGTCCCGGGACGGCGGCCGCGCCATCGGGCCGGGGGGTCGTGAAGAACTACCGGTTTGGTCAGTTTCGCAAAGACGTGTCCCGCCTTGTTTTGGACCTGAACCGGCCGGCGAAGATCGGCTCAGCGGCCCTGGTTGCGCCGAAAGATGGCGCAGGATTCCGTTTGGTGATCAATTTGACTCCGATTTCGGCGTCCGAGTTTGCCGCCAATGCGGGCTGGCCAAAGGCGGCAGAATTTGCCGACAAGGGCATTGCGCGGGATGACCACACGCTTGCGGATACACGTCCGATGATCATCATCGACCCTGGCCATGGCGGCATGGACCCTGGGGCCCATGGCGAGAGCGGACTACTGGAAAAGAATATCGCGCTTGCCGTGGCAAGGCAGCTCAGGGAAAGGCTGGAGCAATCGGGTGATTACCGGGTGAAACTGACGCGTAACGCCGACGTTTTCATAGCGCTGCGTGATCGCGTCGGAATTGCCCGAGCGGCTCATGGCGATCTCTTCGTTTCGCTGCACGCAGATTCGAACGAGTATCGGGAAATTCGGGGTGCATCGGTGTACACGCTCTCGCCCGGGGCATCGGACCGCGAAACCGCCAATCTGGCCGACAAAGAAAATCTCGCTGGCGCGGCCCCTGGTCTCGGACCTGCGGAAACGACTGCCGTGGCCGACTCCATTCTGACGGATCTCGGCCAGCGCGAGATCATGAATTTATCGGCACGATTTGCTGAGACAATTGTTGGCGCGCTGCCCGTGGCGACCGATGTCCACCGGCCGCTGCCGCACCGTTCGGCCGACTTCGCCGTCCTCAAGGCGCCCGATATTCCCTCGGTGCTGATTGAGCTTGGTTATCTCACCAATCCGGATGATGAAAGCAAGATGGCCACCCAATCCTGGCGGACGCGCGTGGCGGCCGCGATTGCGACCGCAATAGACCGGCATTTTTCGCTGACACAGATGATTCAAAACCCCATGGCCGAGGCCAAGGCTGCGCCTTTGTCTGGACACATTCCGGGTGTTAGGACACTGCCGGAGCGGCCGGCCCAAGAACTTACACAATGAAAACTGTCACCAAAGTCGTTCTCTCGACGCTTGGCGGCGTGGTCCTGATAGCGCTGCTGGTGACTGCGACCTATGTTTATTGGGTGACGCGTGATTTGCCGAGTTATGAGGCGCTGGCGCATTACGAACCGCCACTGACCACGCGGGTATATGCCGGCGACGGCATGCTGATCGGTGAATATGCGCGCGAGCGCCGGCTTTATGTGCCGATCAATCAGATACCACCCCGTGTGAAGCAGGCTTTTCTTTCGGCCGAAGACAAGAATTTTTACAGCCATCCGGGTGTGGACATATACGGCATCATCCGTGCCGCGCTGAACGACGTGCGCAATGTCGATCGCCGGCCCCAGGGTGCGTCCACGATTACGCAACAGGTGGCGCGCAATTTTCTGCTGTCCAGTGAAGTCAGGTTCTCGCGCAAGATCCGCGAAATGGTTCTTGCGATGCGCATCGACAATGCGTTTTCGAAAGACCACATCCTTGAACTCTATCTGAACGAAATTTTCCTCGGCGAGAATTCCTATGGCGTAGCGGCGGCCGCGACGAATTATTTCGGCAAGCCGCTCGATGAGTTGTCGCTGTCGCAGATTGCGTTCCTGGCCGGCTTGCCGAAGGCGCCCGCCAATTACAGCCCGACGCGCCACAAGGATGCGGCGATCGGAAGGCGCAATTACGTGCTCGATCAGATGTGGGAGAACGGCTACATCACGCGTCAGCAACGCGACGACGCCGACGCCGAAGATCTCGTCACCTATAATCGGCCGTTCGGCGCGGTGGTCGCCGATGTCGATTACTTTGTCGAAGAAGTCCGACGGACGCTGCAGCAGAAATATGGCGACGAGATGCTGTATGACGGCGGGCTGCAAGTGCGCTCGACGCTTGACCCGAAGCTGCAGGACATTGCGGTGCGATCCCTGCGGGCGGGTCTTGTCGCCTATGACCGGCGCCACGGCTGGCGCGAGCCCATCGCGCATGTCGCGCTGAACCAGGATTGGCAAACTGCGCTGCAGCGCACGGCGAACCGGTCGGGCGTTCCGGCCTGGAAAGTCGCTCTGGTGCGGAGCGTGGGTCAGGATGCCAGGATCGTGCTGCAGGACGGCACAGCAGGCCAAATTCCGGCGAGCGAACTTCCGTGGGCGCATCTGCGGCTGAAAGCCGGCGATATCATTTATGTCGAACCCATGGGCGAGGACGGCAAACCCGCGGATTACTACTTACGCGAAGTGCCGGTGGTGAATGGCGCGATCATTGCCATGGACCCGTTCACCGGCCATGTGCTCGCGCTTTCCGGTGGTTTCTCATATGGGTCATCGCAATTCGATCGCGCGATGCAGGCCGAACGGCAGCCGGGGTCCACCTTCAAGCCATTCGTGTATGCCACTGCATTGGACCAGGGCTACACACCGGTTACGAAAGTTCTGGATGCGCCGTTTGCGGCCGTTCAGGGTCCCGGGCTGCCGCTGTGGACGCCGGAAAATTATGAGGCGGGCGACTATCTTGGTCCAACGACCCTGCGGCGCGGTCTGGAGCAGTCGCGCAACCTGATGACGGCACGGTTGGCCAGCACCATCGGCATGGAACCGATTGCCGCGACCGCCGAACGCATGGGTGTTTACGACAAGCTGCCGCTGTATCTCGCGAATTCACTGGGCGCGCAGGTCACGACGCTGTTGCGGCTGACCACCGGCTATTCCGAGTTTGTCAATGGCGGCCGGAAGCTCAACGCGACACTGATCGACCGCGTCCAGGACCGCTACGGCAAGACCGTCTACAGGCATGATCAGCGGGAATGCCGCGGCTGCGACGCCAAGGCGTGGGACAACCAGCCGGAGCCCGGCCTGATCGACCGGCGCGAGCGCGTGCTCGATCCGATGACCACCTACCCGATCACCGAGATCATGGAAGGCGTGATCCAGCGCGGCACCGCCAACGTGCTGGCCGACCTCCGCAAGCCGATCGCCGGCAAGACCGGCACCACCAACGACGAGAAGGACGCGTGGTTCGTCGGCTTCACGCCCGATCTCGTGGTCGGCGTCTACCTTGGCTACGACAAGCCGCGCCACCTCGGCCGCGACGCCACCGGCGGCCATCTAGCCGCTCCAGTGGTGAAGGATTTTCTCAAGGTCGTGCTCTCCGACAAGCCACCGATTCCGTTTCGGGTACCACCCGGCATCAAGCTGATCCGCGTCGACGCCAAGAGCGGCATGCGTGCCGGCCCCGGCGACCCGAAAGTCATTCTCGAGGCGTTTAAGCCGGGCACTGCGCCGCCTGA
>JAGWSK010000385.1 GCA_028869355.1 Alphaproteobacteria bacterium
GCCCCGCCGCCGTGCCGCCGGTCACGGTCACCACGGCGACCTTCGGGTGCGCGACAAGATTGAGCGCCGTTTCGCGCCCTCCCGGCACGACGTTGAACAATCCGTCCGGCAAGCCTGCGCGCTTCAGCACACCGGCAATGATCAGCGCCACTTCGGTGGCGGGCGGTGACGGTTTGGCCACCACCGCATTGCCCATCGCAATCGCCGGCGCGAGTTTCTGCACCAGCAGGTTGACCGGCGCGTTGAATGGCGTGATCGCCGCCACCGCGCCGTAGGGAATCCGCGTGGTGAACCCGAAGCGGCCGGCGCCGGTCGCCACCGCATCCAGCGGCAGCACTTCGCCACCCATATGCGCCAGTTGCGCCGCCGTCGCGCGCAGGAATTGCGGACCGCGCCGCGCCTCGAATGTCGCGGCCCGGCGCGGTTTGCCGATCATGCGGATCAGCGACTCCAGAATCGGCGCTTCCACACGTTCCAATCCGGCCGCGGCGTCGTTCAGCCATGTCGCGCGTTCTGCCGGCGTGCGATGGCGGTGAGCAAGATATGCGGCATGCGCGTTGGCGATGGCAAGGTCGATGACATCCGCATCGCATTCGGCGATTTCGCCCGCCGCAGTTTCATCCACCGGTGAAATCAGCGGCGATCCCCGCCCCGTGAACGCGACGCTTTCGCCGCCGATCCAGGGATTCAGCCGGTCTGAATGGGCCATCCTCTATTCCTTCAAATGCGCATCGCGTTTTTGGAACAGCTTTTCGTCCGAATAACCCATGGTCTCCGGCCGCGCGCGCCCAAGCATGACCTGGAAGTAAACCGGATCCTTGCCTTCGTTCTGGTATCCGTGAATGACGCCGGGAGGGCAGGAAATACAATCCCACGGGCCGAGCACGCGACTCACGCGCTTGCCGCCCTCATCATCGACAAACACCGTGAGGTAGCCCCGCAAAACAAAGAAGACTTCTTCGACTTCATGCGTGTGCGCCGCATTGCCCTGGCCCGGCGGCACCAGCATGACGCTGAGGGTAAATCCACGCGCGGGAATGACGGAAGGATCGGAATGTTTGCCCGATCCTCCCGCGCCGATGAATCGATGCTGCGCCCGGCGATAACCATCGATCCTGGCGTCCTCGAAGGCTTCCCAGTCAGGGGTTTTGTCGCTGAACCGCCCAATATGGGTGTTCATGATCTCTTCAAGCGACAGATTCTCCAGTTCGGGAGGACGCCTATGCCGCGCGACAGCCATGCTCTGGTCCCCCGCTCAATTCGGATTGGAAATGAATTCGCGCAAGGTGCTGCCGAGCACATCTTCCTCAAAGCCGATATGCGCGATCATCGAAGCATGGTTATGGCGCTTCAGCCACACCACGGGTGGCGAGCGCCGTTTTGCTTGCGCCAGCCGGTACACGAGTTCGGCGCAATACACATCCAGCAGCGGATTCTCGAACTCGCTCCACGCCACCAGAGTTGGAACGCTTGCGGCGTCGACATGTGAAACCGGTGAGCATTGATCGAACATCGACGCATCCGTGCCGTAATAGGCCTCCACCCGCCTCGCGTTCGGATTCTCAGCGAGATTATCCGCGCGCACGCGTCCGCTGACCACGATCAGTCCGGCAATGCCGGGGCCGTCCGCCGGATGCAAACGGCGTTCATAGGCGTATCCCGCGGCATGCGCCGCGCCGGCCGAATGGCCCATGACAAAAATCCGGTTCGGATCGATGCCGAATTCACCCGCGTGCCGGCGCGTCCATTGAACCGCCGCGCCGATGTCGCGGCTACCGTCCGGATAGTGAATCTCGGGCGCCAGCCGGTAACCGCTGTTCACGCCGGCAATGCCCGCCTTCGCGAAATAGCGGCTGACATTGGCGTAGATTTCCGGCGAGCGGTTGCGATCGCCCTCGGTGAAGGCACCACCGTGCACAAACACGACTGCGGCGCGCTTGCTCGCGCCATTGGCCGGCAGGTAAAGATCAAGTTTTTGCCGCTCATGCGCGCCATAGGCGAAGTCGCGAAGCTCAGTCACTTCCGCCTTCGGCAGCGCGCGATGGAGTTTGGTGAATTCCTCCACCATCAGCTTCACATGGGCCGAAGTTGCGGGGCCCCATTTGGGGCCGATCTCCGCCATGAGGGATTGAACGCGCGGCGGAATCCAACTCATCGAGCCGCTCGGAGTTTTTCACCTCCCCCTTGCGGGGAGGTCGAAAAGCGGGAAGCGCTTTTCGGGTCGAGGTTTGATCGAAGATTCCCCCCACCCGCACTTTGCGAACAGCAAAGTGCGAGCCTCCCCGCCAGGGGGAGGCGAAAGAAATCTCGATCTCCTTCGTCGGCACCACGATCCGTCACCTCACTCTCCTTCGCGCCGAATTGCGGGCATCTTCGATCAGCAGCCAGACATTGGGCGGCGACAGCGGCAAATCATGCGGCTCGGCGCCGAATGGCTGCAATGCCGAAGCGACCGCATTGGCGATCACCCCGCCGACCGGAATGATTCCGCCTTCACCCGCGCCCTTCGCGCCCAGCGGATTGATCGGCGAAGGCTCCTCCTCCATCAGAAACACACGAATATTCGGCAGATCGGCCGCGCCGGCCATGACGTAATCGGCGAAATTCGTGCTCAAAGGCTGCCCGCTTTCATCATAGGCGAAGCGTTCCAGAAATGTGCCGCTCATGCCCTGCACCACCGCGCCCAGCACCTGCCCGCACAGAGTCGCCGGGTTGATGATGCGCCCGACATCTTCGACCGCGACGTAATCCAGCACTTCGACATGTCCGGTCACCGGATCGACCGCGACATGGGCGGCATGCGCGCCATAGCTGTAAGTGTGATGGTGATTGGCGAAACTTCCGTCCGCCGAAATCCCGTCGCCCGCCAACTCGTCGAATTTGATGCTTCTGCCGCCAGGACCGCTGATGCGATCGTCTTCGATGGTTGTTTCCGCGGGCGAGCAGTCGCAGCGCTTTGCGGCTGCGCGTTTCAGCTTTTCGCGGAAAGCCTTTGCGGCGTCGAGAATGGCCGATCCGCCCATCACCACCGCACGCGAATGGTATGAGCCATAGCCTTCGGGCAGCAGCGTCGTCGAACCGTGCCGCACTCTTACTCTGCTGAATGGAAGTTCCAGCGCATCGGCGGCGATCTGGCCGAATACGGTTTCCAGCCCCTGGCCGATGGCCGAAGAACCGACCGAAACCGTCACCACGCCGCCGGCGCCGAGCTCGATCCGCGCATTCTCCTTCGGCCCTGCCGCCCCGCCTTCGATGAAGCAGCCGACCGCCACCCCGTGATACCGGCCCTGTAACATGCGGCCGGCCAACTGCGATTTGCCGCGCCAGTCGAATTTTTCGAGGCACGCGTCCAGTGTCGAAACATAATTGCCGCTGTCAAACTCGGTCGCTGCTTCATAGGGCGTGATCTTCGCGACCCCATAGGGCATGGCCGACTTTGGCACCAGGTTGCGGCGCCGGAATTCCACCCGGTCGATGCCCAGATCCGCGGCGGCGAGATCGAACAACCGTTCACGGAAGAAGTCCGCCTCATATCGCCCAGGCCCGCGATAGGTGCCGGACGGCGTCTTGTTGGTGAACTGGACGGACGACTCGAGATGAACATTCGGAATCCGGTAAGCGCCGGAAAAGAACTGCGCGATATTGCGCGGAGCGACGAGACCGTTGGTGCGGATATAGGCGCCGACGTCGCAATATGCCGTGCCGCGCAAGCCCAGAATGGCGCCATCGCGCGCGCAGGCGATTTCAATCTCACATTCCGCATCGCGCGCATGTTGTGTGGCCACAAGATTTTCGCGCCGATCCTCGATCCATTTGACTGGCCGCCCGAGATGTTTTGCGCAAAACGGAATCAGGAAATCTTCGGGATAAAATTCGCCGCGCGCGCCAAAACCGCCGCCCACATCGTTTTCGATCAGATCGACACGGTCTTCCGGCAATCCCAGTTTGGCAGCCAACATACGGCGATTGAAGAATGCCACTTTTGCCGCACCCGAGACTGTCAGCTTCCCGGCCGCGGCATCCCATTCGGCGAGCAGCCCGCGCGGCTCCATCGGCACCGCGGCATGGCGATGCACGCGAAACGTCTCCCGCCGCCGGTAAGCGGCACCGGCGAATGCGGCTTCGGCATCGCCAAGAACGGCGGTGTAATTCACCGCGAGA
>JAGWSK010000386.1 GCA_028869355.1 Alphaproteobacteria bacterium
AATCGAATTGCGGCCCAGTTCATCGGCCGCGCCTTCTGTGTGCCCTGCCAGCAACTCGCCCATCGGCTTGCCGCTGTTGTCGCTGAGTTTGACGTCGGTTGCGTCACCGCCCTTGTCCGGAGCGACCAGTCCGACATAGCTCAGCAAGTCTGCGCGGCTGGTTTTGGGCTCAAGGATCGTCAGGTCGGCAAGTCCGAGCGCGGTGGAGCGCACCTGCGAGGGATCAGCCTCAAACCCGGCACGTTCGGGGATGATCCATTTGCCCTTTTGCAACTGGACATGAAAGGTGCCCGACTTCGTGCTGATCGCGATTTCGCCCAGTTGCGTCAGTCGGTCGGTCATCCCGGGAAAGAACGGACGCGGCTGGAATTGCGGCGCCGTGGACAGCGATTGCTGAAACACCGCCGCTGCAGCCAGCACGATCGCCACCCCGGTGGCGCCGAGAAGAATGTTCAACTGCCGCCGTTTCGGATCGCGATTGATTACAGCCGCATCTGCCATGTCACATACCTCTTGCCCGCGCACGCCGGCGGCGGCGAAGCATTGAGAGCGCGATCGCCGCGGCGCCGATCAGGATCGGGACCAATGCAATATTGATGAATGCCAGCACATTGCCCAGACGTTCGACATTCTGGCGCAGATTTGCCTGCACCTGCCGCAGCGATGAACGGGCACCGACGAGATCGCGCCGGAATTTGTCGATCTGATCCTGCTGCGCCTTGTTCAGCACCGGCGCGCCACCCTGCGACTGAGGATTTTGTCCCTGCAATTGCTTCAGGGTTGCTTCCGTCGCGGTGACCTTTTGCTGCAATTGTTGCTCTTCGGAGAGGAAACGTGTCTCCGCGTCACGACGAATCCGGTCGACAACCAGGAACGGCCGGGCGGAATGTTCCCGCGTGCGCAGGCTGATCAGATCGTTGGAACCCATCATGTTCTCGACCGCATTCATGACCAGTGCGCCATTGTCCGCCGACGGCACGGCGACCCGCTGCCCCAGCACGTTTTGCACCTGGACCCAAAACCGGTCGTCCAGCATGTCGCTGTCGGAAAACACCAGTACATTGATGTTTTGGGCCTCCTTGATTTGCGGCGGCAGCGGCGTCGCGGCTTTAGCGGCATCGCTGGTGGCGGCATCGGCCGATTTGGCGTCAGCCGCCGGCGGGCCATTCGGGAATGCAGTCTTTGCCGGCCCTGAAACGCGAGCGCCCAGCACGTATTTGGCGCCGGTCGGCTCAAAACGCCGGAGCAGATCGGACGGGTTCTGCGTCACCCGAACCTGGATAGAGTCGAGCAGGCCCGCCATTGAAGTGCTTGTGAGCAGAGGCAGGAATTTGGTCGTGGCGCCTGCGTGCTGTTTCAGCGCACCGGCGCTCGCCATGTTGACCATCTGAAGATTGGCCGTCACCGGATCACTGGTGTTGAAGTTTTCCGGCGTGAGCCGCAGCCAGGCGAGGTAATCGAGCACCTGCGGTTGGCCGTTCTGCCCGTTTACCTGAACCGGCTGAGCCAACTCCGCGTCTCCGACCACCTTTGTGGGATCAAAATCCACGCCCCATGCGGTGAAGAGCGGTCCCAGCGTCGAACTGGATTTATCGCCCTGGTCCTGAATGCCGGGCCCCTGCTGGGCCGACGACTCGGACAGCGGATCGACAAACACAATCGCATGTCCGCCGCGCAACACGAATTGGTCGATCGCATATTCGACCTTGTTGTCGAGATTGGCCGGATGGACGATCAGCACTGTCGAAATATTCGCCGGGATGCGATCCGTCGTCGCCGGATCGAGCATCTGGACGTCGTAGATATCCTTGAGCTGCTGATAGAAAGTATAGGGCTGTGAATTGCCGGACAGCGCCGCCTGCAAACCGCCCGCGCCGGCTTCCAGTGGCAGCGTCGAAACGATCCCGAGCTTTGGCTTCTGCGGCAGGGAGAGTTTGTAGACCAGCGAGGTTAGGTCGTATTCCAGATAATCTTCGCGCGATTGGTCGAAGAACGGAATGACCTCGTGGCCCTGCACCGAATTGGTGCCCACGAGGCCGAAATAGACGTTGTCGCCTTCCTGGGTCGGGGCGCCGGTCATTCCCTGTGCCACCGCATCGTCTTCGGCCGGCGTAAACGGCCTGGGATCGATCTCTTCAAAGCGGACCTTGCCGTTCGCCAGTGAGGCGTATTGCTTCAGCATGTCGCGAACGCGTTGGGCATAGGCAACCACCTGGGCGTAGCCGGATGCTTGCTCGCGCGAAAAATAAAGGCGCAGCGTCACCGGCTCCTGCAATTTGGCCAATGTCGCCCTTGTGCCGGACGACAGCGTGTAAAGGCCATTCTGCGTCAGATCGAGCTGTGCCGAGCTGAGCCAGGAATTGGCAACGACATTGATTGCAACGAACAGCACGACGCCGAGCGCGATCGTGATGAAGGCAGAGGTTCTGCGAGACAGGTTTTTCATCAGTTCGACTTCTTCAGATCAACCACCACGACATTGACCATCAGGAACAACACGATCAGAGATCCGAAATAGATCAGATCGCGAAGGTCGATGACGCCGGAGGAGATCGCCTGGAAATGGGTCAGGAAGCTGAATCCGGAAATCGTATTGACAAGCACGACCGGCGCCCAGGCCTGAAAGACATCGAGCACCAGAGGTGCACCGGCGATGGTGAAGAGAAAGCAAACCACGACACTGACAACGAACGCGATCACCTGGCTCGTCGTGGTGGCCGAGATGGCGGCCGAAATCGCCAGGTAGGCGCCCGCCATCAGGAAACTGCCGGCATAACCGGCAAGGATGACGCCGTTATCCGGATTGCCGAGATAATTGACGGTCACCCAGATCGGGAAGGTCAGCAGCAGCGCGACGCCGGTAAAAGCCCAGGCTGCGAGGAACTTGCCGGCGACGCTGGCCCAAACCGGCACAGGCAATGTCAGCAGCAGTTCCATCGTGCCGAGGCGGCGCTCTTCGGCCCACAGCCGCATGCCCACCGCTGGAACGAGGAACAAATACAGCCAGGGATGATAACCAAAAAAGACGCCAAGATTGGCGGCGCCGTTATCATAAAAATGGCCGATGTAGAACGTGAAAGCGCCCATCGCGAGCAGGAAAATCACGATGAATACGTAGGCGACGGGAGTGGCAAAATAAGCGGCGAATTCCCGCTTGAAAATGGCGAAAACCTGTCTCATGCGGCGGCTCTTTCGCGTAAGCGTTCAGCATCCGGAGTGGTGATTGAGCGGAAAACGTCATCGAGGCGCCCGGCCTCGGCATAAAGTTCGCGCACGTCCCAGTGCTCGAACACGGCCACTTGGCTGACCCGTTCGATGATCAGTTCGTTGGCTTTCGGAAAAGCGGTCAGCGTTGCCATTTCATCATTGCGCGAAACGATATCGACCGCAGCAATCCCGGGCTGGCGGCGCAGCATGGCTGCAGCGGTATCTGCCTGCCGGCCGGGCAATGTCAGCGTGACGGCATTATGATGCCGCGAACGTGCCAGCAGATTGGCAGGTGTTCCATCGGCGACGATCCGTCCACGGTCGATAATCACCGCCCGGGTGCAGATGGCGTCCACTTCTTCCAGCAAATGTGTGGAAACGATGATCGCCTTTTCCGGCGCCATCTGCCGGATCAGCTGCCGGACGCTATGCTTCTGGTTGGGATCGAGGCCATCCGTCGGCTCGTCCATGACCAGCACCGGCGGATCATGGAGAATCGCCTGTGCCAGTCCGACGCGGCGCTTGAAGCCCTTGGACAGCGTCTCAATCGGCTGGTCAAGAACGGGATCAAGCTCGGTGCGGGCGGTAGCTTCGGCAGCGCGGCGCTTTGCCTCTTTGCCCCTGAAACCGCGGACTTCGGCGACAAATTTGAGAAAATGGCGCGGGGTCATGTCGCCATAGGCGGGTGCGCCTTCCGGCAGATAGCCGAGAGCGGTCTGGGCCGCGATCGTGTCGGTCTCCACGTCATGGCCGCAGATCGAGACTCGCCCGGAGGTCGGAGTCAGATAGCCTGCGATCATTTTCATGGTGGTGGATTTGCCGGCGCCGTTGGGGCCGAGAAAGCCGAGCACCTCGCCCTTTGCAACATTCAGATCGATGCCCGAAACAGCAGCAATCGGTCCGAAATTCCGTGTTAGCTTTTCGATGACGATCATGGCCTTCGCATTTCGTCGGGCGCGGCGGCGAACAGCCGCAAGCACGCGCGGGTAGGCCGAATGGTGTAAAAAAAACGGATTTCCCCCGCAACCCCGCTCAAGCGATTGTGCGGCGTCGACGTGAACGCCAATTCAATCGTATTTTGAAGTTACTACCGGATAAGTGGTTTACACCAGTCAATAAAAGACCGGCCCCCAAAGGGGCCGGCGAGGCCAATCCGAAATTCATCTTTTTGCTTTTGAAAAGCCGGCCGGCGGAGCCACCCGGCCGGCAGGGGCTGGGGGGCTGGGTCAAACTCCCGGTCGGGGTATCTCCCACCGGCTGGCATCGTGCAAAATGATGCTGCAAAGGGGCAGGCGGATGTTCCCAATCGGGCAATTTAAGGGCGGATCTTCACCCCTGTGTGAAATGCCCAGACGCGTGCGGCCGATATGTGGAACCTCTTGCGGGCGCGCGCAGGAGGACTAATCTTTTCGGCTATGAGCGATGAACCCATAGCATTGCGCCGTGCGGATATGCCGTCGTCCGCACGGGCGGTTTCCTGGGGCGCGAATCTCGGCACCAGTGGCGGCAGCAATTTCCATCCGGATTATCGTGATCTCGTTCGCTTCGATCACCGCGAGCTGAAACGGATTCTGGATCTTTATGGCGCCATGGTCATGGCCGGCGAGTGGCGCGATTACGCCATCGGTTTTGGTAGTGACGCCGCGGTTTTTTCCGTCTTTCGCCGCGCGAGCGAAATGCCGCTTTACACTATCGAGAAGCGGCCAAGGCAGAAAGACCGGCAGGGGCAATATGCGATCATGGCCACAGGTGGCCGGGTGCTGAAGCGCGGCCATGATTTGGCCGCCGTGCTCCGTGTCTTGCAGATGAAGCTGTTGAAACTCGTCAAATAAAAAAGGCCCGGCAGTGCCGGGCCTTTTTGCAGGTTTGCTTCTCCCCTTGAGGGAGAAGGACGCAGCGCCCGCGCTTGCGAAGTAAGCGCGTACTGGCGCTGCTGGATGAGGGGA
>JAGWSK010000387.1 GCA_028869355.1 Alphaproteobacteria bacterium
CGTTCGAGAAGATGGTTTCCGCGGCGATTCTCGATCCCGGCGGCCTCGGCGATATCAGCCTCGCGAACCAGATTTACTGGCTGGCGGATGGATCGACCTTCGGATCAGGGTTCCAGCATGTGAGTGGTGTGGATTTCAACGCCAGCTATGATTTAGATCTCGGCGATTATGGCGCCTGGAACACCGGCATCACCGGCACTTACTATCTGCACAATTTCATTCAGCAGATCTCGGGCGGACAGATCACCGACAACCTGCATCAGGATGTGACGCCGGCAGGTGGAATCCTGCAAAATGGCGTCGAGACCACGCCGCGGATGCAGTGGCGCGCCCGGCTCGGTTGGAGTGATGGTCCGTTCACGGTTACGGGGTTCATGAACTACCAGTCGCATTACTTCGCGCCCTTTGCGGTGCCGACCAATGTCAACTTCCAGTGCACAAGCCCGGGCGGCAATGTCGGCGGCGGCACGTTCCCGTGCGCGATCAGCAATTTCACCAACTACCAGCCCAATTTTATCACCTTCGACCTGTCGCTCGGCTACAACACCGGCGATTTGCCGGCGAATGATTACCTCAAACACATCGGCCTGACCCTGACGATCAACGATCTGTTGGGCAAACATTCAGACTTCGCCTACGGCCCGATCAACGTCAACCGCAACGCGTCGGCCTACGACATCATGAGGTCGGATGTTGGGCGTGTGGTTGGTTTGACACTGGTCAAAAACTGGTAGCTAAAACCGCCGGGGCCAAGCACTGCGCGGCTCCGGCTGTTTACATCGGCAGAAACACAAGGCGGTTTGCCGCCGCAATTGGATAAACGACTTTTCATCTAAGACGGCGAGCAGATGCGGCGACGATGCGTCATTATTGCCACGATCATCCAAATTCTGAACTGAGGCTGCGGCAACTGGCCGATAACCGATTGAAGCGATCGGTGCCGGCCCGATAGATTTATGTTCTGCTATTGAGGGGGCCGGACTTCGCCTCCGTGCTGAACCTGTCCTGCTCGACGAAGTGATGTGCAGCTCGCTGCACTGAACAGGGGGAAGTCATGAATCCGATTGCATCGCGTTTCGCGACCCTCATGGGGTCGGCATCGATTTTGACTCTGTCGACGGCGTATGGTGCGCAAGCGCAGATGGCGCCTGCGCAGACAGCGCAGGCCGCGCCGGCAACCGTGCCGGAACAGGTTCTGGTGACGGGTTCGCTGATTCACGGCACGGCAGCCGTCGGCGTGCCGGTGACCAATGTCGGAGCCCAGGATTTCACCACGACCGGTTTTTCGACGCTTGGAGAACTGTTCCAGACGATCCCTGCGGCGCAAACCACGCTACCGCAATCCACCATCAGCGGCGGACATATCGAACGCAATAACCAGGTCAATATCCGTGGGCTCGATACCAACGGGCCACGATCGCTGCTGATGATCGATGGCGCACGCTTTCCGGGGCAGGATGACGGCATATGCCTGATCGATCCGTCGATCATTCCGGAGCTGGCGCTGGACCGCGCGGACATTCTGGTCGACGGCGCGTCGGCGACCTACGGATCGGACGCTATCGCCGGCGTGGTCAATGTTGTGCTGAAGCGCGGATTCGATGGCGCCACGACGCTGCTGCATTTCCAGGTGCCGACCGATGGCGGCGGCGGATTCCAGGCGCAGGAGTCGCAATTGTGGGGCCGCACCTGGGACGGTGGCGACGTCACGCTGACCTTTGAGCACGACGACATTCAGCCGACCCACGGCAATGTGCACTCCAAATTCACCATGAATTACACGCCGTGGGGGCTGGATAACGAAAATCCCATCGGGGCGTCGATTCCGGCGACCATTTCAACCGGCAAGCCGCAAGCCAGCAACGGCAATGGTGTCTCCGGCGTCGGCACGGTGTGCCCCAATTGTTATGCGGTCCCCAGAGGCGCCGGCAGCAATTTCAATGCGGCCGCGAACAACGGCATTGGTCCGTTGTTGCCCGGCGACGTCAAGAATCCTGTCAACTGGGCGAGTTTGGCTGCGGGTACTACCAACGAGCTGTCCAACAACCTGGCGCTCGGCTGGGAAGACTCGGCGCAGCAGAAAAACTCTTTGGTCGGAACCATTGACCAGCGGCTATTCCCCGGCGTGTCGTTGTTCTTTACGGGCTTTTACACCAACCGCCGCTTTGAGAATCTGCCGCCGCCATTCTACAGCAATGGCGTGGCGAATTCGATCGCCACGTACGCCGTTCCCACCATTAATCCCTATTACCCGACAGGCGCTCCGGCGGGCCTGAATGTTTCCACCGACCTCGGTTTTCAGGCGCCGAACTGGCTTGATGGATACGAAATTTCGGCCCGCTATCAGTTTGGCCTCAACCTCGACCTGCCGTTCGGCTGGACCGGACAAATCTACGATTCCCGCAGCTATGAAGTTAACCAGTATTATTGGAAGCTGGTGAACACCAAATACGCCAGCAATGCGCTGGGCAATGTTGTCAATGGCAATGCCAAGCCCGCGAGCATTCCCTATCTGAACCTGTTCTGCGATCCGACACAGTTCCAGTGCAACTCGCCGACAACGCTCAACTACATCACCGCGACCCGGCACATCGGCGATACCTACCAACTGGAAGAAAAAGGTGGACGGTTCGACGGGCCGTTGTTTGATCTCCCGGGTGGGCAGGTCAAGGCGGCCGTTGGCGGGACTTACGAGAGCGACGATGTGCTCGCGGTCAATCAAAATTCCGTCGGCGTGAACCCCAACGGCACGCCCAACCCTCCGGTGATCGCACCCACTTATGATCCGGAGCCCTTCAGCGTCTGGGCGGCATTTACCCAGCTCGACATCCCGGTGTTTGGCGACAATTTCAACCTGCCGCTGGTGCGCAAGCTTGATGTCGAAGCGTCCTGGCGCCACGACCAGTATTCCAGCCCGAACGGTGCGCTCGCCGGGGGAACCAGTAACCCCAAATTCGCCTTCACCTGGCTGGTCGATGATCAGTGGGGTGCAACAGTGCGCGGTTCCTGGGGCACATCGTTCCGCTTCGCCAATGCGGGTGAATATTCGCCGGTGCTCAGCGACCTGTGGGCTGCCAACAACTTTCCGGGCAATCAATCGGTCGCGGTCGGATGTCAAGGCGGGGTGCCGGTCGCCGGCAGCGCGGCGGCAGTGATGTTCGCCGCGGGCTTCGGCTGCGGTTCAACCACCGCCGGCGGCATTGGCTGGGGCGGTGGTCCGCATGCGGCCCTCCGCAATTACACCAATGCGGCGGGAGTGGCATCAACCCGAGAAGGCGGTACTGCACTCGCGCCCGAAACGTCGGAGAACTACAGCGTCGGGATCGAACTCGCGCCGCAGATTGACTTCCTGCGTGGCCTGGACGTTCAGGCGACGTTCTACAGCATCAAGATCAACAGCGTGATCAATAACTTCAACCAGGTCAACTCGGCGACACTATCGAACCCGAACCTGCGATTCACCTACATCTTCCCCGGCGACCTTGGTTGCCCGGTTGCGGCCAATGCCAATCCGACCACCTGTGCGCCGTTCGAGAAAATGGTGACGGCTGCCATTAGCGACCAGGCCAGCATTCTAACTCCCAGCCAGGCCTCCAGCGTCTTTTGGATGGTTGATGAGTCGAATTTTGGATCCGGCTTCCAGCATGTCGACGGCGTTGATTTCAACGCCAGCTACGACCTGGATCTCGGCGACCTTGGCGCATGGAACACCGGCATCACCGGAACCTACTACCTGCACAATTTCATACAGCAGATCAGCGGCGGCCCGATCACCGATAACCTGAATCAGAACATCGCGTCTGCTGGCGGCGTCCTGCAGAACGGCGTCGAAACCACACCGCGGCTGATCTGGCGCGCGCGGCTGGGCTGGAGCGACGGGCCATACACCGTCACCGGCTTCATGAACTATCAATCCCACTACTTTCAGCCCTTGTCGGGCATCCCGCCGAATGTCAACTTCCAGTGCACAACCTCGGGCGGCAATACCGGCGGCGGCACGTTCCCGTGCGCGATCAGCAACTTTACCCAGTTCGAACCGAACTTCGTCACCTTCGATCTGTCACTTGGCTACAACACCGGCGATCTGCCCGCGAATGATTACCTGAAACATATCGGCCTGACCCTGACGATCCAGGACCTGATGGGTGTTCATTCGCCGTTCCAATATGGCCCGGTCACCTCGCATCGCAATGCGGCGGGGTATGACATCCTGCGGTCGGATATCGGCCGCGTCATCGGATTGACCATCATCAAGAACTGGTAGCCAGACCTGACCAGCCGATCTGCATCGGCTGGTTTAGCCCCGCTTGCGGCTCTGCGGTCTTGGATTAGACTGATCCTGCCACCTTGCTCGGGCTGGATTCAAATGTCTGCATTCCATGCATTCCTGCGCCGTGCCGCAGTTGCGGCAATCGCGATTTGTCCTCTCGGTTCATTCGCTGCCGCGGCCGAGATTTCGCCGCTGCCTCCGGGGGTTCCGGATTTTTCCTCAGCGAACATGGGGTGGGCGGCGGCGAGCTTCGATTTCCTGCCGCCGCCGGATGGTGGCGCCGGTCCGGTCAGGAACGATCCCAAATTTCCATATTGCCGCAACAACCAGGGCTGCACGGTGATGCCGCGCATCGCCGATCCGCACAGCCCGATTCTTCAGCCGTGGGCGCAGGCGGCAGTCAACAAGTGGAATGACGATATCCAGAAAGGCAAACAGGCGTTTGCCGCGCAATCGCGCTGCTGGCCGGGCGGCGTGCCCAATATTCTGACCTATACCGCCGAACCGACTTACTTCCTGCAGACGCCCTCGGAAATCACGATTGTTTACGAACGCGGCCCCAATATCCGCCATGTGTACATGGACGTGCCGCATTCGAAAAACCCAACGCCGAGCTGGCTTGGCGAATCCGTCGGGCATTATGAGGGCAACACGCTGGTGATCGACACGGTCGGGATGAACGACAAGAGTTTTGTCGACAATTACCGGACACCGCATACGACGCGGCTGCATGTCGTTGAGCGCTACACCATTGCGCCCGACCGCAAATCGATGATGGCGACGATCGAAGTCGATGATCCGGGCGCCTACACCACCAAATGGGGCGGAGCGCAGCGTTTCATTCTGCACACGACGCCGATTGCGGATGCGGAAGATGTTTGCGCAGAGAACAACGACGCCAACTATTTTCACGAAGACGAAGTCCCGATTCCGCAAACCACCACGCCGGATTTTTGATCGCTCGGCCGCCTGAGTGGCGAAATCGTCGGCTCCGCTTTCTGTGCGTGAGGGATTGGCCCTGCATGAGAAGGGCAGGATTTCCGAAGCGGCAGCGATTTACCGGGAAGTCATCGCGCGCGACCCGCACAACGCGGAAGCCCTGCATCTGCTTGGGGTTGCCGAGCTGCAACTGCGAAATCCGGCGGCCGCAGCCGGGCTGATCACGCGCGCCGCGGCAATTGACCGGCGCAATGCGTTGTACCTGTCCAATCTCGGCCTGGCACTGTCGCAGCTCGGCCGTTTTGACGAGGCGCTCGCCCGTTTCGACGACGCCCTGGCGATTCATCCCAATTCGGCGAACACGCAGAGCCATCGTGGCAATGTGCTGCGCAGTCTCGGCCGTCTCGACGAAGCGCTCACGGCCTACGCGCGGGCACTGGCCATCAATCCGTCGCATGCCGACGCGCTGAACAATCGCGGCGCGGTACTGGCCGATCTGAACCGGACCAGCGAGGCGCTCGCAAGTTTTGAACGGGCGCTGGCGGCGTATGCCGATCATCCCGGCGCGCTCGGCAATCGCGGCGCGCTGCTCGTCCGGCTGAACCGGTATGATGAAGCTGTCACGGATCTGGACCGCGCGCACACGCTGGATCCGCGCAACGCCGTGATACTGAACAACCGCGGCAATGCGCTCGCCGGCATGAAACGCCATGACGCGGCACTTGCCGATTTCGACCGGGCACTCTCAATCGATCCGCAATATGCGGATGGGTGGTTCAACCGCGCAACAGTCCTTTCCGAATTGCGCCGGTTCGTCGAAGCAGCCGTGAGCGTCGAGCGCTGCCTTGCGCTTGCGCCTGATCGCGTTGACGCGTTGCTGCTGCATGCCGGGTGCCTGCGGCGACTAACGCGCAATGAAGATGCCTTGCGGACTTACGACTACGTTCTGCAACTTGCCCCGGATCGCGCCGACGCGCTGGTCAGCCGGGCGCATTTGTGGAGCGAACTTGGGCGGCTGGACCTCTCGCTTGAGGATTACGAACGGGCGATGGCGATTGCCCCCGATAAGGAACTGCTTCCGGGCTGGCGCAGCTTCTGCAAACTCAAACTCTGTGATTGGCGCGGAGTGCCCGCCGAGCTGGCGTCCATTCGAGCGGCAGTCGGGCGCAATGAACCGGTGTGCTCTCCCGCCGTGTTGTTGGCGATTTGCGATGATCCGGCGCTGCTACGCCAATGCGCGGAAAGCTACGCGCAAAGGCATTTTCCGCCCGGCCGCAATCCTTTGCCCGCGCGGTCTGCCAATGGCAGAATCCGGTTGGGCTATTTCTCGGCCGACTTCCATGACCATGCCACGGCGTGGCTGACCGCCGGCCTGTTCGAACAGCATGACAAATCGCGATTTGAAGTTTTCGCGTTCTCCTTCGGCCCGCCTGCACGCGATGCCATGCGCCGGCGGCTCGAGCCCTGCTTCGAGCGGTTTTTCGAGATCGGCCAAATGTCCGATGCCGAGGCGGTTCGGCTGGCGCGGGACTCAGAGCTCAGTATTGCCGTCGATATGAAAGGCTTTACCGAAGGAAGCCGCACGCAAATTTTCGCAGAGCGGGTGGCGCCGATCCAGGCCGGTTATCTCGGATACCCGGGCACGATGGGCGCAAACTACATGGATTACATCATTGCGGACCAACACGTCTTGCCCGGGGCGGATGAGCGATTCTGTGCCGAGAAGATCGCATGGCTCCCGGACAGCTATCAGCCAAACGACGGTTTGCGCGACCGGGGCTTTTCTGTGCCGGCGCGGCGGCAATATGGTTTGCCGGAACAGGCATTTGTCTTTTGCTGTTTCAACAACAGCTACAAGATCACGCCGGAGATTTTTGCGCTGTGGATGCGTTTGCTGGGGCAGTCTCAGTCTTCCGTACTCTGGCTGTTCGAGGACAACCCATATGCGGCCAAAAATCTCCGGACTGAAGCGCAAACCCGAGGCACCGATCCCGATCGGCTGATTTTCGCCAAGCGCGCTGGACATGACGAACATCTGGCACGCCAGCAATTGGCCGATCTGTTCCTCGACACTCTGCCTTACGGTGCACATACGACCGCCAGCGATGCGCTTCGTGCCGGATTGCCGCTGCTCACCTGTACGGGCGCTGCATTTCAGGGCCGGGTCGCAACCAGCCTGCTGCATGCCGCGGGAATGCCGGAGCTGATTACCGGCAGTCTGGACCAATATGAAACGGCCGCGCTTGCGTTCGTGCAAAACCCGGAAAAGCTCCGCTCTTTGCGGAAAAGGCTGGCCGCAAGTCTCCCGGAAACAGCACTCTTCGACACCGCCGCTTACACGAGGAATTTGGAAACAGCTTTTTCCCTGATGTGGGAACGGCACCGGCAGGGGTTGCCGCCCACTTCACTCAGGATTGCCACAAAATAATTTGCCGGTTCCGCGGCGCAGAGCTAAATCAATTTGGCTTTTTGGGAGGGCGCAAATGCGCTGGATTGCAACCGCTTTCATTGTTCTTGCACCTGCCGTGGTCATGGCGGCCGACCCGCCTGCGCTCAAAGTTTCGGCGGGCGAGAGCGGCCCTAACCAGTCCGCCGGAGCCTTGGCGAAGGCGGAAGCGCCGCCGGACTGGGCGTTTCTCGCACGCACGCCCGGCGTACCGGCCGGTCCGGAAGACGAGCAGCCGCGTCATCGCCCCGGCAGCGACAAGGCCTATACGCAGGAGCAGATCGACGACATTTTCAATCCGCCCGACTGGTACCCGACAGAGCATCCGCCGATGCCCGAACTGGTGTCGCACGGGAAAATGCCGGTGGTGCACGGATGCGCTCAGTGTCATCTGACCACCGGACGCGGCCACCCCGAATCGGCAAATCTTGCCGGCTTGCCGGAAGGCTATATCGAAGAGC
>JAGWSK010000041.1 GCA_028869355.1 Alphaproteobacteria bacterium
AGACTCGCGGACGCCAAAGTCGATCTCATCCATCCCGAAGGCGCACCGCCTTTCATGATGCTGGGCTATGGCGGCGAGGCCGAACTGATCCGGAAATGGGAAAAGGCATACGGCGTGCCGGTGTTCACTTCGGGCACCAATCACATTCGCGCGTTGCACGCGCTGAAGGTGAAACGCTTCGTCGGTGCGTCCTATTTCCGTGGCGAGATCAACGACATCTTCGCGCGCTATTTCACCGATGCCGGATTTGAAGTCGCCGCGATGGAAGGCATTGATGTCGATTTCCAGGATGCCGGACTGCTGTCGCAGGAAGTGGTTTATCTGCACGTGAAGAGGCTGTTCCTGAAGCACCGGCATGAGGCCGACGGGATTTATCTTCTAGGCTCCGGCTGGCGCATCATGGGCATTCTCGACATTCTGGAACGCGATCTCGGTGTGCCGGTGGTGCATCCGGTTCCGGCGCGCTGCTGGGAAATCCAGAAGCGGCTGTCGATTCATCATCCGGTTGCGGGTTACGGACGGCTGCTGGCCGAACTGCCGCCGGGATAGAGTCGTGGCTCAAGACGCTCCCCTCACCCAGCCGCGCGCTCGCTTTCGCTCGCTGTCCCCTCCCCGAAATTTGCCCCGCAAATTTCGACCCTCCCTCAAGGGGAGGGTCGTTTGGCGCGCGCCGTTGTTGTTGGCTGCCGCGATCATGGCCGGGGGCGCCGGCGCGCCGTTCTATCAGGGCAGGCAGGTGGCGATGGTGGTGGCGAGTGGCGCGGGCGGCGGCTACGACACCTATGCGCGCGCGCTGGCGCGCTACATGCCGGTATATATTCCCGGGCGCCCGGCGATCGTGGTGAAGGATGTTCCGGGCGCGGGCGGACTGATCGCCGCGAACAGCCTGTACAGAGCCACGCTTCCCGATGGATTGACATTTGCGGCGCTGACCAATGGCGCGGCGATGGACCCGCTGTTCGGCGAAACCGCGGCGCGCTTTGACGGGCGGAAGTTCAACTGGCTCGGCAGCATGGGTAAACTGGAAAATATCTGCGTCACGCGGCCGGGCGCGATAACGAGCATCGGACAGGCGCGCACGCGCGAGGTGACGGTTGCCGCATCCGGCGCGACGGGCAATTCGGCGATCATGCCGAAAATCGTCAACCGGTTCCTGCACACAAGATTCAAGGTGATTGGTGGGTATACGGAAGGTTCGGGTGTGACGCTGGCGCTGGAACGCGGCGAAGTGGATGGCGTCTGCGGAATGTCCTATTCGACGCTGAAAACCACACATCCCGACTGGTTCCGCGATCACCGCGTGAATGTGATTCTGCAGATCGGGCTCAACAAGCTGAAGGAGTTGCCCAATGTGCCGTCGGCGCTGGACCTTGTGAGCGGGCATGACAGGGAGGTGCTGGAACTGATCCTGATCCGGCAAGAAATGGGCCGGCCATTCGCGCTGCCCCCGGGCGTTCCGGCGGATCGCATTGCCGCATTGCGGCGCGCATTCGATGCGACGCTGAAGGACACCGGTTTTGTCGCCGAAGCGCAGAAACTCAATCTGGAGATCGATCCGCTGACCGGTGAAGAAATTGCGGGTTTGTTGCAAAAGGCTTATGGCGCACCCAAAGCGGTGATCGCCGAGGCGGCGGAGTTGGCGAAATAGGGCGGGCGCACCGCGTTGCGATTCCTGCAGTACCGAGCAATCCTGTAGTCACTGCCAGCGTCCCAGCATTCCGGCGGCGCTAATGAACCAGGCGCAACACCCGGAGAGTTGGCTCGATTTCGGCGTGCAGAATTGCCTTGAAGATCTGCTGAAGCTTCTGCTTTTGCTCAGGCGAGATGTCCGCAGTCTTCTCCGCCCAAAGTGAGTTGTCGATCGGCACACCGAACGCGCCCTGGAAGATGCTGCCGGCCGGATCACTCGGTACCTCGACGTCACTTTCGCCCAGCACTTCGAAGCTATGCCCATCGAGTACGGTCATGGTGCAGGCCGCAAACGCCGCGGAGTCTTCTCTGGTGAGGAAGGAGAATTGGTAGAGCCCAATGCCCTTGAGTTCGGCGGGTGTCCCCAATACGGCATCCCGTCGACGGGCTGCCCAGACGACAAGATAGGCGTCTACGGAATCACCCGCATTTAATTTCGCATGATCGCGAACTGCCGCGCTGATATCCAAGCCTAATGGATAAAGGGCCTTCAAGTCAGGTTCAAAATAGGAGGCTTCGTATGTCACCGGTTTGATCGTGTACTGGTTGCCCATCACAGTCGCGATCTCATCGAAAATCTGCGAATTGAATCCCCATTCCTTCGCGTCGAATAGGTTGTCGGTATGGGAAATGGCTCCAGTTGACTCCAAATTCAGAGTGTCACCGCACGTGGAAATTACCGCGACGCTTTTGATGCGCCCGGCCGCATCTGGGCTGACGCGCTCTGGTCCTGGAATAAGGTGAGCGTGACCGACGCAGCCAGCGCTAAGGATTGCGACTGACAGCGCAATACTGATCTTCGGAATTTTGTTCATGACTAGTTCCCCCCGAGCGCGATCGAGAATTAGGCAAACCGAAAAATACCGCAAGTGGTTTGCACGTTCTCCATACGTGTTCTGCCTCAAGTAAAGATCGATAGTTGACCGGCGAGATAATCGCGGGTTTGTTGCAGAAAGCGTATGGCGCACCGAAAGTGGTGATCGGCGAAGCGGCGGAGTTGGCGAAGTGATGCGCAAAATCGGAATTTTGGCGGTCGCAATGTTTTTTGCCCCACCCTGTTTCCACGCTGCGCGCGCCGCCGATGTTCCTGACTTCTCGGGATTCTGGGGCCGCAATGCATTTGATTTCGAGCCCATGCTGTCCGGCCCCAGGCCGGTAGCCAATGTGACGCGCGGTGCGAACGCCGGCGATTACCGCAATCCGATTCTGAAGCCCGAAGCCGCGGAAGTCGTGCGCGAACGCGGCGCCATGTCGCTGACCGGCAAACCGTTCCCCGATCCGTCCAATCAATGTGCGCCCTACCCGCCGCCTTTCATCTTCGTCCAGCAACTCGGCGTGCAACTGATGCAGCAAAAGGACCGGATCACCCTGCTCTATAATCAGGATGATCAGGTGCGCTATGTGCGCCTGAATTCGACGCATCCGCAGCGACTCCGCCCAAGCTGGAAGGGCGATTCCATCGGCCATTATGAAGGCGACACGCTGGTGATCGATACGATCGGGATCAAACCCGGGCCGCTTGGGTTGGTCGATCGCTTCGGCACGCCGCACAGCGATGCGTTGCATATTGTCGAGCGTTATCGCCTGATCGACGGCAAATCGGCGCGCGAAGCCGCCGATCGTCAGCAGAAAGAGAATGGCGTGATCATGAACGGCGGCTCGGTCGTGCTGGACCGCAACGATCCCGGGCCCGATCTGCAGCTTCAGGTTACGGTTGAGGATCCGAACACCTTCACTGCGCCATGGTCGGGCATTATCACCTATCGCCGCCGGGCCGGCCCGTGGCTGGAACAGGTCTGCGCCGAGAATCCCGCCGACGACCCCAGGGAATATTACGGCGGCGGGGGAACGCATATTCCGACTGCCGCGCGGGCCGATTTTTGAACGGTCGTCCCCCACCCGCGAATTTTCTGAACTGAAAATTCGCGTGCCTCCCCTCAAGGGGGAGGCGGAAATAAACTTGGCCGAATTTCATCAATTCCGGCCGGCAAATTCTGCAAATTGATCAGGGTTTTGGCTTGCCATCCCCTCGGAGCCGCCGTCGCTCGTCACAGAATCGGCGAGCGCGGCGGCGACGAGGGGTGGTTATCCCCTTGGTGGGCCTGAGCATCGTTTTGGCCGGCGAGGATGTTTGTTGTCTGTTGATCCGGGGTGCCCGGAGGCAATATTCTCGGCTTTCGAATATTGTCGCGTGAGTCCACCCCTGCACCAACCCGGGAGCCTTTGATGACCACCGCCATGCGAGTTCGTATTTCTCTTGCGAAATTGTCCTTCGCCGCACTGGCGGGCACGAGCCTGCTGGCTTTGGCGGCCGCAGCGAGCCAACCGGCTCTGGCGCAAGCCCACCACGCGGTGGCGCTGACCGGCACGGTCTCCTCGCAGCAGGAAGGAAAAATGGAAGGCGTCGTGGTCAGCGCGAAGCGCCGCGGCTCGACCATGATGATCTCGGTCGATACCAATGCGAAAGGCGAATATGCATTTCCGCAGGACCGCCTCGCGCCAGGCATTTACGACATCACGATGCGCGCCGTCGGCTACACCCTGAAGCCGACCTCGGCGGTGATCCAGGCGGGTGAGCCCGCGCACGTCGATCTTCAGCTCGCCAAGGCCGCGCCGGAGACTCTCGCGCTGCAACTGACCAACAGCGAATGGATGCAGAGCGCGCCGGGCTCGTCCTTCGAAAAAATCGAATTGCTGAGATGCCTCGATTGCCATGGCCTGCAGCGCCCGATGTTCTCGAAGGAGACCGGGCCGGAAATGGCCCAGACCATCGAGCGCATGGGCCTGCACGCCGCGAATGCTTCGCCCACTTACCCGTTCTTCCTCCAGACTGCATCGGTGAGATTGACCCAGCCGCCGACCAAGGTGCAGGAAGAATTCGGCAAGTATATTGCCTCGATCAATCTCAGCTCCGGCAAAACCTGGCCGTACAAACTGCAAACGCAGTCGCGGCCGACCGGCAAATCCACCCAGGTGATCATCACGACCTATGATCTTCCCGAACTCGCCGCGCCGCATGACACCCTGCGCGACAAGGACGGCAATGTCTGGTTCTCGGATTTCCAGCACATGTTCATTTCGAAACTGGACCCGAAGACCGGCAAGGTCACGCGCTATCCTGTGCCGATATCCAAGCCCGGGTTCCCAACCGGCGGCCTGATGATCACCATGGATAAGGATGGCAACATCTGGGAAGCCATGATGGGGCAGTCGGAAATCGCCGAGCTGAATCCGAAGACCGGAAAAATGTCGACCTATCTGGCGCCGGACTGGAACAAGGAAGACACGCGGTTCACCATGATCGACGCCTTCCATTCCAACGTCGACGGCAAATTGTGGGCCAAGACCAGTGGCGGCCCGGATCCCGGCCATGCCAACAAGCTGTATCAGTTCGACCTGACGACCCACCAATTCCACGAAGTCATGCCGCCGCCCGGAAAGCGCGACATTGCCGCGTATGGATTGGTCACCGACCTCGACAACAACGTCTATGGCCTCGACAACAATCCGCTTCAGAAGCAAATCTGGCGTACCGACGCGAAGACGGGCGAGACGACTTATATCGACCTTCCCATTGGCGTAGGCGGTGCGCGGCGCGGACATATCGATTCGAAGGACCGCCTGTGGTTCTCCCAGTTCCATGCCAACCGGTTCACGATGTATGACGCGAAGAACCACCAGATCAGGGCGTGGGACGTGCCGTTCCCTTACGCGGGCGCCTATGACGTTCAGTTCGACGACGTCAAATATGCGTGGGGCGCCGATATGAGCACCGATCTGGTGCAGCGGCTGAATGTCGAAACCAGCGAATGGTGTTCCTATCTCCTGCCGCTTTCGATCAACACGCGCCATGTCGATGTGGAAAAGAGTTCAGACCCGAACGTCC
>JAGWSK010000388.1 GCA_028869355.1 Alphaproteobacteria bacterium
ACATCCGGGCGCGCGGATGGCGCATCAAAGAATCCGAGTTGCAGCGATGTATTCTTCCGGACACGGACGGCAACGCCCGACCGCATCAATGCGAGGGAAGCCGCGCCCATCGCCTGATCCGGTCCAAGCGCAAGCGTACCGAGATTGTCCCGCACCCAATCGGGTGCTTCTGCATCCAGTTTCGCCAGATCAACGACATCGATTCCCGGTTGCACCAGTGCCCGGGTCAGGAACCCGCCGGAAAACGCCAATTCATTTTCCTGTTCCGGAAAAATGGATTCTTGTCGCGCCGGTTGCCGGAAGCCCGCCGCCGCCAGCGATCCGAAATCCAGGACATTGGCAAGATCGGTCCATTTCCAGGCTTCGCTGCGGCGCGTGGGAATGCCGGTGACGGCAAACGCCTCCATCGCGGCACAGCGGCGCGCGTTCAGCCAATCGAGCGCCGCGCCGGGAAGTTCCGGCGAATGGCGCGCGAAGTCGTCCTGAAAAACGTCGCCCGACGCAGAGAGGCGGCGCGCCATGACGGTCATGCAGCCTCCACGACAGCGCCATAGCCGCCCTGTTCCAGTTCCCGGGCCAGATCCGGTCCGCCCGACGTGACGATCCGGCCCTGCACCAGCACGTGGACGCGGTCGGGAACGATGTAATCGAGCAGCCGCTGATAATGGGTGATCACCAGCATTGCGCGATCGGCTGCACGCAGCGCATTCACGCCCGACGCCACCAGTTTCAGCGCGTCGATGTCGAGACCGGAATCAGTTTCGTCCAGAATCGCGAGTTTGGGTTCAAACAGCGCCATTTGGAGGATTTCCATGCGTTTTTTCTCGCCGCCGGAAAAACCGGCGTTCAGCGGACGCTTCAGCATGTCCTCGGAGACTTCCAGCGCCCTGGCTTTTTCGCGGACTCGCTTCAGCACCTGCATGGCATCCAGCTCCGCTTCGCCACGCGCGCGACGCTGTGCATTCAGCGCCGTCTTGAGGAATATGATCGTCGTGACACCAGGAATTTCGACCGGATATTGGAGCGCCAAAAACACACCCAATGCGGCGCGGCGGTCGGGCGAAAGTCCGGTCAATTCCTCGCCACGATAGAGCACGCGTCCACGTGTCACCTCGTAGCCTTCGCGTCCCGCGAGGGCATAGGACAGCGTCGATTTGCCCGACCCGTTCGGGCCCATGATGGCGTGCACTTCGCCTTCCGGAATGGCGAGCGTGATGCCCTTCAGGATCTCCTTGCCGTCAACGGCCACGTGCAGATTGTCGATCTCAAGCAAATTCATCCCACGCTGCCTTCCAGGCTGATGCCGACCAGTTTTTGCGCTTCCACCGCGAATTCCATGGGCAATTGCTGGAGCACTTCGCGGCAGAAGCCGTTGACGATCAGCGCCACGGCTTCTTCCTCCGGAATACCGCGGGCAAGCGCGTAGAACAGCTGATCGTCGGAAATCTTCGACGTCGTCGCTTCGTGTTCGATTTTCGCCGACGGATTGCGGCTCTCGATATAAGGCACCGTGTGCGCCCCACAATCGGCGCCGATCAGCAGCGAATCGCATTGCGTATGGTTGCGCGCGTTTTCCGCCCTGGCATGCACGCTCACCAGCCCGCGATAGGTATTCTGCGCTTTGCCGGCCGCAATGCCCTTGGACACGATGCGCGAACGCGTATTGCGCCCGAGATGAAGCATCTTGGTGCCGGTATCCGCCTGCTGGAAATTGTTGGTGATGGCGATGGAATAGAATTCCCCCACCGAATCGTCGCCGCGCAGGATGCAGCTCGGATATTTCCAGGTGATCGCCGAACCGGTTTCGACCTGGGTCCAGGAAATTTTCGAGCGCTTTCCGCGGCAGTCGCCGCGCTTGGTGACGAAGTTGTAGATGCCGCCCTTGCCCTGCTCGTCGCCGGGATACCAGTTCTGCACCGTGGAATATTTGATTTCAGCGCCCTCGAGCGCAATCAGTTCGACGACCGCAGCGTGCAATTGGTGTTCGTCCCGCTTCGGTGCGGTGCAGCCTTCGAGATAGCTGACATAGGAATTTTCGTCCGCGATGATCAGTGTGCGTTCGAATTGTCCGGTTTCCGAAGCGTTGATCCGGAAATAGGTGGAGAGTTCCATCGGGCAGCGCACGCCTTTGGGGACGTAAACAAAGGTGCCGTCCGAAAACACCGCCGAATTCATCGTGGCGAAAAAGTTGTCGGTCACCGGGACGACGGTGCCGAGATATTTGCGCACCAGATCGGGATAGTCGCGAATGGCCTCGGAAATCGGACAGAAGATGACGCCGGCCTCGTTCAATTTGGCCTTGAACGTGGTCGCCACCGACACCGAGTCGAATACCGCATCGACGGCGACACCGGCGAGCAGCTTCTGTTCCGACAATGGGATTCCCAGCTTGCGATAGGTTTCCAGAAGTTTCGGATCAACCTCGTCGAGGCTTTTCGGCTTGGTATCCTGGGATTTGGGCGCGGCGAAGTAATAGGCGTCCTGGTAGTTGATGGGCGGATAGTGCACCCGCGCCCATTTCGGCTCGGTCATTTGCCGCCAGCGCTGAAACGCCGACAGCCGCCATTCCAGCATCCATTCCGGCTCTTGCTTGCGCGACGAGATAAAGCGGACGGTGTCTTCATTCAGGCCCTTTGCGCCCCGCTCCATCTCGATGTCGGTGACAAAACCGTATTTATATTTATCGCCGGAGAGACCGGCGACGCGCTCTGCTGTTTCGACTTTGGCGGACATGCCGTGTTCCCTACGCAGCCAGCGTGGCGCGCCGCGCCACCAGTCGTCCAAGACTCGCGATCGCCGCATCGGCATCGCGCTCGCTGTTCGTCCAGCCGAAACTGACGCGAATACCGCAACGCGCGAGATTTTCCGCAACACCCATCGCTGCAAGCACATGCGACGGCTTCACTTTGCCGGACGAG
>JAGWSK010000389.1 GCA_028869355.1 Alphaproteobacteria bacterium
CGAAACGCAGACGCGCCGTGCCAATAAGGCGCGCCGATGGCCGGCTCCTGGTGCAAGTACTTTCCGGTGAGTTCCGCGATTGATTGGGATAGGCGCCCTCCCACGCGGGCAGGCATCAAGGTTGTTCCGCCGGTTGGTGCAATCCGATTTGATTGCTTCAAGCTTCTTTTACGGAGGCGGACTAAATTTGCACCCTCATAATCGGAGCATCCGGCATGGTTTGCTTACCCAGGCGTCTGGTTCGGTTCGCCGCGGCGGCCGCATTCATTCCACTCCCGGCGTTCGCCGGCGAAATCGATGTTCCCCTGGACAATGTCAAGACAGTTACCCTGAGCCGGCCGGCCAAGACCATCTATGTTGGCAACCCGGCCGTGGCCGACATTACCCTGGTCGATGCGCGGCACATTTTTGTGCTGGGCAAGGCCTTCGGCTCGACCAATCTCGTCGCACTGGACGCGTCGGGAGATGAAACATTGAACGACCAGATCATTGTCACTAACCGCCTGGTCGGCGAGGTTACGGTTCAACGCGGAGTTGCTCGCGCCACCATGATGTGCACGCCGCAGCATTGCCAACAGGCCCCCGCGCCGGGCGACGACGCCGCGCCGGCACAAACCGCAACTGCGCTGAGCTTTAACGCAATGACGGCACAGGACGAGAAGCACTCCGACGACGGCGTCAAGGCGGGTAACACCAAATAAACCCGCGAAGTTCAGAATGCCTGTGGGACCTGCGTGCTGGCCGAATAGGTTACGTTGACGGTCGAGAGCAGCGGCACGACATAGCTTTGCGCCAAAGTGGCGCTCACAGTCGCGATCTGAAACGGGGTCTGTGACACGCTATACGTGACGCTGGTCGCGTTAGGCAGGCCAATCGACGCCAGATTGTTGTTGATTGCAGTCTGAACCTGGCTTTGCGTCGCCGATGTGTTCACGGCGGCAAGCCGGGATGCATCCTCGACCGCCCAGTGCACGCCGGCATAGGTGAACAGCATGATCCCAAGATAAGCGATCGCCATGATGAAGGTCAGGAATACGGTCGCCACGATGGCAAATTCGGGCGCTGAGGTCGCGCGGCAATCACGTGTGAATGCGTGTGTTTGCCCGGTGATGCGTTTCATTTTGTCCGCACCGTCTCGGTGACTGTCTGGGCTCGACTGATGATGTTGCCACCGAGCGTAGCGCTTGCGATCACCGCATAATAAGCCTGCGGCGACGTATTATCGCCGCACAGCGTTGTACAGCTGTGGGACGCGCCGCTGCAGTAGCAGGCTTCGGTGACCGACACCGTTCCGCTGCCTGGTTCATTGTTCCAGGCGTTGGTCGCCATGGTTTGGGCGGTGGTCGTGTTTGTTCCGCCATTCATCAGGTATTGGACCGAGGCGCGCACGGCGGTTTGCATTTCGCTTGTGCCGACAGCGATGCTCGACACATCGGCAACCGTGATCACGATGGTCGAAAGGACCGGCAGGATAAGTGCGAACTCCACGGCGGCATTGCCGCCGGCTCTCCGCCACAGCCGGTTCAGATTTTCTGAAATATTCATCCGTATCCGCCATATCAGATTATTTTGCAGCCGGCCTATTTCACTGCAACGGCAGTGAACGGCCGGTAAACGAACACGACGAATTACGGTGAGGATTTGTTTAATTTTGTCTGCGCGGCGCGGCGGCGTATCAACCCTTCCTGCGCCACCGAAGCTACCAGCGCGCCGTCGCGGCGGAAAATTTCACCGCGGTTGAAACTGCGTGCCCTGGCAGCCGACGGGCTCTCCTGCACATAAAGCAACCAATGATCGGCGCGGAACGGACGGTGGAACCAGATCGCGTGGTCAAGACTCGCCAGTTGCAGTTCCGGCGTGAACAGGTTGTAGCCGTGCGGCAGCAGCGACGTGTCGAGCAGCGTCATGTCCGATGCGTAGGCCAGCACGCATTGATGCATCGGCGGCGGATCCGGAAGCGGCCCCACCGCCCGGAACCAGACGATCTGCCGGGCTTCGCGCCGCTCCTGCGTGAAGCGGTTGGCCGGAATCACCGGCCGCACCTCGATCGGACGCGCCCGCATGAACCAGCCGCGAACTTGCTCCGGAAGCTGGTCAACAATTTCCTGTCGCCATTGCAGCTCGGGTTTCAGATCGTCCGGAGGCGGAACGTCCGGCATGGCCGACTGGTGTTCCAGGCCCTGCTCCGCCACTTCGAAGGAAGCCGACATGGTGAAGATGGGCGCGCCATGCTGGATCGCGACCACCCGGCGCGCACTGAAACTGCGGCCGTCGCGGCTGCGATCGACTTCATACAGGATGGGACGTTTTGGATCGCCCGCCCGCAGAAAATAGGCATGCAGGGAATGGCAGATGCGGGTCTCGACCGTTCGGTAGGCCGCCGTCAGTGCCTGCCCCAGGACTTGTCCGCCATAGACCCGCTGCCAGCGATCACGCGGCGAAAGCCCGCGGAAAAAATTGCTCTCCAGCCGTTCGAGATCGAGGAGCGAAAGAAGCGACTCCAGCGCCGCCGCGTCATCTGCCGGCGCACCAGCAGCATCACCGCCATTTGACATGTCCACTGATTAGGAGCTTACGTTCGGGGGCGCAAGCGCAGGCCGCAGACGCCGTGCGCCAGTCGTGCATGCGCACTATTATCCCCGCTTCGCCGGAATAAATCAGGCAAGGTCAACCCTTGCAGTCTGGGGCGCAATCACTCGCTGAGCGTGACAGAGCCAGGCGCGCCATCAGTGACATTGGATGTGGACATCCCGTCGCCGGGGCAAGTCGCGTTGAAGTCCGCATTGCCGCTGATGCTTACAGTATCGGCGATGACCTGCGTGCATTGGCTTGCTGAGCTACTGCCGCCGCTATAGCTGACATTTTGCGTTGGAAAAATAGATCGCGCAGGTGTTCGAATCGCAATTTCCCTTGCTTTGAATCGAATCCGCTGAAAAGACTTGGTTGATGGGAAACCAACTTCTCAAACGCGCGGCGCATCAGCGCCCCGCCGCATCGAAACGCGGCGCGCTGGAGCGCCTCTTCACCCTGATGTTCCAGGGCTTCGTCTACAACCAGATCTGGGAAGATCCGGTGGTTGATCTCGAGGCGCTGCGACTGAGTTCCAGCCACAGGCTGATCACCATCGCCTCTGGCGGCTGCAACGTCCTCAATTACCTCACAGCGGATCCCGCGCGCGTCATCGCGGTCGATCTCAATCCCAATCACGTCGCATTGACCCGGCTGAAATTGCAGGCGCTGGAACACCTGCCGGATTACGAATCCTTCTTCCGTTTTTTCGGCAATGCCCGGGACAGGAGCAACCGCAACGCGTTTGACGAATTTCTTGCCCAGCGGCTCGACCCTGCGACGCGATGTTACTGGGAGAAACGCATCCCGTTGCGCGGCCGGCGCATCAACATGTTTGCGCGCAATCTCTACCGCTACGGGCTGCTTGGCCGCTTCATCGGCATCCTGCACGCGCTCGCGAAACTGAACGGCAAGCGGCTCGGCGACATGCTGACCGCGCGCGATATCGCCGAACAGCGGTTGATTTTTGAGCGCACTATCGCACCGCTGTTCGATAACCGTCTGGTAAAATTTTTATCGCGCATGCCGGTGTCATTTTACGGGCTGGGCATTCCCCCGGCGCAATATGACGAGCTTGTGGCATCGGCGGCCGACGGGAATCCGGTCACGACATTGCGTGCGCGCGTCGAACGCCTCGCCTGCGATTTCCCGATCGCGGAAAATTATTTCGCCTGGCAAGCATTCAGCCGTGGCTATGACCTCGAACACCGCATGGCGGTGCCGCCCTATCTCCGCCAAGAAAACTACCATGCGATCCGTTCGCGCGCCGGATGCGCCGAAGTTCACCACGCATCGATGACCGATTTTCTCTCGCAACAGCCGCCGGGCAGCCTGCATCGGTATGTGTTGCTCGATGCCCAGGACTGGATGAATCAGACTCAAATCGCCAACCTGTGGAGCGAAATCACCCGCACCGCTTCGTCACAAGATGCGCGTGTCATTTTTCGCACTGCCGGACTGGAATCGCCGCTCGCGCGCAAACTGCCCGAATCCCTGATCTCAGGCTGGAATTACCTGAGCGAAGAAAGCCGCAATCTGCACGCGCGCGACCGCTCGTCGATCTATGGCGGATTTCATGTCTATTCCCGGCGGAACCTCTGAAACGCAAACCAGCCATTTTGCACTGATGGACCGAATCTACCGCCATCAGCGCCACATCTACGATCTGACACGGCGCCATTATCTCGCCGGTCGGGACAGGCTGATTGAAGGGATCAATGCGGCTCCGGGCGACCGAATTCTGGAAGTTGGCTGCGGCACCGCACGCAACCTGATCAAGATCGCGCGGCGCTATCCGGGAACCCAATTGTGGGGCCTCGACGCCTCCAGCGAAATGTTGCGGAGCGCGGCGCATTCGGTGCAACACGCCGGGCTGGAAAAGCGCATAATGCTGGCGCACGGCCTTGCCGAGGAAGTTCCATCGATTTTCGCCGGGCAAGCCGGCTTTGACCATTTGCTCTTTTCTTACAGCCTGTCGATGATCGGCGACTGGCAAGCCGCCCTTCGTGCCGCCACTCAAGTCGCGAAAGGTCACGGTCAGATTCACCTGGTCGATTTTGGTGATCTGAACGGCCTATGGCCGCCGGCCGCCGCCGGCCTTCGCCACTGGCTGGGGTTGTTCCATGTGTCCCCCCGCTCAGATTTGGTGCAGCACCTGGAAAATTTCGCTCACGACCGGCGAGAATGTTCCATCGAGCTGCTCCGCGGTCGGTATGCCTTTGTTTTCAAAGCAAGTATTGGCGTAGTATCCGATTTTGCCCGGCAAGTTGCGATTCAGCATTGATCTTGCTATTTGTTGTAACTCTGCATCACTTCCGAATAAAAATTATGTTTCATAAAAAATTTCATTGCCGGTCCGGAACTGGAAACGCAAATCACCGTTAAGGCCGCGTCGCAACCGCAATGGCTGCGACTCGGTTTTGGTTTGCGCCTTATCGCAGACAACTGCTGTTGCAAAACGGGGATAGTTAAACAATGAAAAATAGAACCGCGGCGCTTGCGGGCGCATCGCTCTTTTGCTTCTGCTTCGCCACACCGGCGTTTGCCGGAGACGGATGGTATCTTGGTCTCGGGGCTGGCTGGTCCGACCTCGCTCACAGCGTGTCCACCCAGGTGTCAACGTGTTGTGGACACATTGATTACGGTGCAGCGTTCCGCGGTGATATTACCGCAGGATACAAGACCCCGGAGGGATTCCGCATCGAACTCGAAGCTGCCGCCGCGCGCTATGCGGTGAGGAGCGCGACAAGCGTGTCCGGAGCGAAAATTCCCGGAGCCGACGGTTGGACCGGCGTCGGCACGTTCATGGTGAACGGCGCCTATGATTTTCCGATCGCTCCGAATTTTGCGCTCACCCTCGGCGCCGGCATTGGCGCCGGCCGAGTCAACACGAATTACTTCGACGGCGTCGGCACTACCGTGAATAGCGTTACGGTAACCGGTCCGGTCGAGATTAACCGCGGCGGAGGCACTGCCTTTGCGTGGCAGGGCATTGCCGGTGTCGTGTGGTCACTCGCCCCGGAACTCGACCTGCAGGTTGATTACCGGTATGTGCAAGTGGGCAGGACATCGCATTTCTATAGTGATGTTTTCGGCGCGCCGAGCAGTACGATCAGCTATGGCAGTATCGCTTCCAACAATGTGATGCTGAGCATCCGGTACTACTTCCTGCCGCCGCCGCCGCCGCCTCCACCGCCTCCACCGCCACCGCCACCGCCGCCTCCACCGCCGCCACCGCTACTGCCGCTGGAGATGCTCGTCTCGATAGACGACGAACTCGTACGGGAAAGGCTCATGTAA
>JAGWSK010000390.1 GCA_028869355.1 Alphaproteobacteria bacterium
CGCATAAAGCGCGACCCATCGCGTGAAGATGCCGGGAATCAGGCAGACCGCGCCGAGAAATTCGCCCGATAACACGTAGACAATCACCCAGGTGGGATAGCCGGCCTGAACAAGGCCATTCCACCAGGCATCAAAGCCGCCTGGCAGAACAAAGAATTTCCAGTAGATGTGGAGGATCGCATAGAGCCCGAGACACACGCGCAAGAACAGTGCGGCATAGGGCGCGGTGCGGTCGTCGATCGGCATTTCTCTCTCCTCGTTATTGTTACGCGCAGGATTCCAGCCGCTGCGCTTTGCGTCAATGCTCCCGCGCGGCGTGAACACCGGCGAGGCGGCTGAAAACCGCGTTGCGGGTCTGGCCGGTGAACGCGGGATAGTTGTGGAAGAACAGGCCAAGAATATCGCCAGATGCATAGAGGCCCTTGATCGGCTGACGCAGCGAATTCAGGACCTGCGCCTTCTCATTCACTTTGACTCCGCCAAAGGTGAAGGTGATCCCGCAAGTTACGGGATAGGCGCGAAACGGCGGTGTCTCGATGCGATTGGCCCAATTCGATTTTGGGATCAAAAGTCCGTGCGTGCTTTTTCCGTCCTGGCGCGACGGATCAAACTGGACGTCGTCACGGCAGGCGGCGTTGAACTCGGCAATCGTGTGGAGCAGCACTTCCGGAGGTAATCCGGCTTTCGCCGCCAGTTCGCGAATGTCCGAAGACTCCTCGTAAGTTGCGGCGTGATGAGGATACCGATGGTGCCGGATGCCTGTCTGATCATAAATCTGCCACGCGATTGCGCCGGGTTGGGCGAGAACGCTGCGCCCGGTCTTGGCATAAGTATAGGAGTGCTGGGCTTCGCCCTCATCGAAGAAGCGCTGACCCAGTGCGTTGACCGTGATCCCGAACGGATAGTCGTAGCGGCTTTGCGCGTTGCCACGGCCATCGGCGTGCTGGGGCGTTTCGAAATCGGGCGCTCGGGCATCAATCGGGGACATGTGGCCGCTCTGCCATTGACCGGCAGTGGCGGCGCCGATGGCCACCAGTGAATTCAGCACTTCGCCGGTATCGTGCCTGGAACCCCGGACTTTGACGAAATCGGCATTGCCCGCGAGGTACCGCGCACGCATCTCGGCGCTTGCCTGGAATCCTCCGGCGCAGGCAATCACCGCAGGCGCCCCAAGATCGTATTCCTTTACCGCAGTGCAGACATGCACACCCTCCACGCGATGCATGTTGCCGTGGATTGCACTGACCGGAGAAGAAAAGCGGATTTGAATGTTCTTGTCCGTGGCAATGCGGCGCCATTGTTCCAACTGGCCCACACCACCGCCCGCGACGTGAATCACGATGCCACGTTCGAAATACCGTTTGTTGCCGAGTCTCGCGTGTTCCTTCAGAACCTCCCAGCGAATTCCGGCATCCTTCATCCAGTGAACCGCCGCATTCGATTGGCCGACAAGCGTCCGGGCGAGCAGCGGGTCCATACGGGAGAGAGTCATCCGCTCAAGGTCGGCGGCAAACTCCTCTTCCGTGTAAGGCGGAATCTCCAGACTCGCGAATAGACTGTCATCCATATCGGGAAGGAATGCGCGGATTTCATCGGCGCCGCGATGCCAGAAGCGAAAGCCGGTTCCGGAATAGCGCGCATTGCCGCCATATTCGGCTTCCGGCGCTTTCTCCAACATGACGATTTTTCTGGCGCCTTGTTCATGGGCCGCAACCGCAGCTTCGAAGGCGGCGCTTCCACCGCCGATGATAATGACGTCACAGTGTTCCATAGAAGCTCAGGACGTCACTTTTTGCTTTTGACCCGCTCCAGCGCGTACATTGCGTTCGGTCTGGAATTCCGCCTCCTCATAGCCGTGAACCGAAACGTCGAACAGATTGCCATCGGGATCCATTGCCCGGTATTCGGCATAAGGACGATTCGCCGGGCGCTGTACCAGCGGCTCCTCGAATTTTTTCAAACCCTCCTCGACGGCGGTCAGATCATCGACATGGAAGCCAAAATGATTGATGCCGCTCGGTGTCGCTTCGCCCCGATTGCGCAGGAGCGCCAGGGTCAAATATCCGTCGCTCATATAAATGGCGCCGCTTGACTCGCTGCGGATGCGTTTGAGGCCAAACACCTGTTCATAGAAGGCGGCGAGCCGCTCAGGGCTTTTTGTCTTGATCGCCAGATGCCGGATTTTTGCCATCGCTTCCTCCCGTGATTTTCACCAATCTAACAGCCGCCATTTGCCCGTGATAGCCGGCGTCAAAAACGCCTTCGGTCGCTGCGCTATGGCCGCTTGTAGCGAGCGCTTGAGATTGCTTGCAGCTCCGTGGACATTTTGGCAAACACGGAAGCCCAATCGTTCGGTGTCCTTTGCCGGAAGAGGCGGAGCGACGCATACCAGGGGCTGTCAGACCGATCGATCATCCAGCGCCAATCGGCGGCGTATCTGAGCGCAACCCAGGTTGGCCGTCCGAGCGCTCCAGCCAAATGTGCGACCGAAGTATCGCACGTGACGACGAGATCGAGTGACTGCATGACAGCGGCCGTATCCACAAAAGCATCAGAACCGCCATCGAAAGCGTTTCCCAGGCTTTCGATGCTCATTCCGGACGGGAGCGCTGCCAGCTGATCCAGGCCGTGCAGTTTTTGCAGACTGATCAGCCGGACTTCAGGGACTTGCGCGAGCGGTTGGAGATCCCTGGGCTCGAATGAGCGGCCGCGAA
>JAGWSK010000391.1 GCA_028869355.1 Alphaproteobacteria bacterium
AAACGAGATCATCGCCAGGATTGTCGAACTGCTGTGGCTGCTCGGCTTATGGTTCACCGTGCAACTGCCTGACGCGCCGATTGCGCCGGTGGTGGAATCCTATCGAGCAGGCTTCGCCGCCCTGAAGGGACGGTTCTCAACCCTGATCTCGCCGATTGAGAAGAGCAGCATTGAGCCGCGGATCGCCGAACTGCGCAATGCGGGCATGCCGCTGGATGTGGCCGAAGACGCGGCGATACTGACACTGCTCAGCGCTGTTCCGGAAATCATCATGCTGTCCCAGGCGCAGCAGATTTCGGCTGAGAGCGCGGCACAAATCTACTTCGCCGCCGGCGCCGCCGCCGGACTCGACCGGCTTCGTGCGCTCGCCACCAGGATTGCCACTGCGGATCATTGGGACCGGCTGGCGTTGCGCAGAATGATGGATGATCTTTATTCGGCGCAGCGGCTGATGGCCTGCGAAGCCATCACTGCCGCAAAAGGCAATCCGGTTGCCGGCGTGGATCAGTGGCGCAACGCCCGCCGCGAGGACATCGGCAATTTACTGAATTTTATCAGCGATATTGAACGCGGCGGCGATGCGTCGATTGCCAAACTCGCGCTCGCCAACAGTCAAATCCAGAAACTCGCCGCGCCGAAAGTCACAACGAAACGGTGACCATCACCGGGACATGATCGGACGGACGCGTCCAGCCGCGGGCTTCTTTGAGGATTCCGTGTCCGGTCGCGCAACCGCGCAAACCGCGGCTGACCCAGACATGATCCAGCCTTCGGCCGCGGTCGGATACATCCCATTCGCGCGCCCGATAGCTCCACCACGAATAGATTTTCTCACCCTCCGGCACGAAGGAACGCGTCACGTCAATCCATTCGAAGGTTTCGCGCGCGGCAGAAAGCAGACCGGTTTCAACCGGCGTATGGCTGACGATGTCCAGCATCCGTTTGTGGCTCCAGACATCGTTTTCCAGCGGTGCGACGTTCAAATCGCCGACGAGCACAATCGGTTCGTCGCGCGATTTGCCGAGCTTCCCGAAACATCCGTCCATTTCCCGCAGGAACGCCAGTTTGTGGGCGAATTTCGGATTTTCGTCCGCATCGGGAATATCGCCTCCGGCAGGAACGTAAAAGTTATGCAGTTCCAGCCCGTTCTCCAGCAGCGCGCTGACATGCCGGCTGTCGGCATTGGCGCAGAATTGGAGGGCATCCGTCTTGCGGAGCGCCAGCCGGGAAAGAATGGCGACGCCGTGATAACCCTTTTGCCCGTTGATCGCCTGATGCACGTAACCCAGGGCGCGGAATTTCTCGCGCGGGAACAGTTCGTCCGTCACCTTGGTTTCCTGCAGGCACAACAAATCGGGCGCATATGCCGCAAGAAACTTCGCGACCAGATCGATCCGCAAGCGGACAGAATTGATGTTCCAGCTGGCAATTTTGACGAAAGTATTCACGCGTGCATGGTCTCCAGCGGCCAGCGGTCGCGCGGCGGAGCATCCAGCGAATCGGTCAAACCGGCAGCGAGTCGCTCAAGCCCCGCCCAGGCAACCATGGCCGCATTGTCGGTGCACAATTCCAGTGGCGGCAGATGCAGGGAAAAAAGCTCGCTTTTCGCCACCGCCGCAAGCTGTTCGCGGATCGCGCGATTGGCCGCGACTCCTCCGGCGGCAACGAACGGAAATTCCCGATCCCCACCATAAACCTCGCGAAATCGCCACATGGCGTGGCGCACACGATCGCTCACAACTTCGACGATCGCCGCCTGCACTGAAGCGGCAATATCGGCTTTGACATCCTCGCTCAGCGGCTGATGCTTCGTGACAAGCTGCCGGACGGCGGTTTTCAGGCCGGAAAAGGAAAACTCCGCACCTTCCCGGCCGAGCATCGGGCGCGGCAATGAAATCCGCTTTGCAATGCCATTGCGCGCGAGCTTTTCGATTTGTGGCCCGCCGGGATAAGGCAGACCCAGCAGTTTGGCCACTTTGTCGAAACATTCGCCCACGGCGTCATCAATCGTGGCGCCATAGCGCCGGTATCGGCCGAGCCCGGCCGCCTCGACAAGCTCGCAATGGCCGCCCGAAATCAGCAGCAGCAGGAATGGAAATTCCACATGCCCGCAAAGTCGCGCCGAAAGCGCATGGGCCTCAAGATGATTGACCGCAATCAGCGGCTTTCCCGCCGCGAGCGCCAGCGCCTTGGCTGAGGTCAGCCCGACCATGACGCCGCCGATCAGACCGGGACCCGCCGTAGCGGCCACCGCATCCATATCGCCAAGATCGAGTTCTGCCGCATCGAGCGCACGCTCGATCAGCCCGTCGATCAATTCGACATGAGCGCGCGCCGCAATCTCCGGTACCACGCCGCCATAGGGCCGATGCTCGGCGATTTGCGAATAGGTGATGTTGGATAAAATTGTGCCCGGTCCGGGGGGAAATCCGCGCACAACCGCTGCCGCTGTCTCATCACAACTGGTTTCCAGTCCCAAAACGGTCAGTGGTTTTGCCATCACACTGGTGATCTATGCTATGGGCTTAAGCATGTCCAACCGGAGTCCGGAGCCATCATGAGCGCGATTCTGCGCCTTGCCAGCCGCGGCTCGCCGCTCGCGCTTGCCCAGACCAATCTGGTGCGTCAGGCTTTGGCGGAAGCGCATGGTTGGGATCCGGAAGAACTCGACGAGATCTGCCCGGTCCGGGTGTTCCGCACCAGCGGTGATCGCATCCAGGACCGGCCACTTGTCGAAGCCGGTGGCAAAGGCCTGTTCGCCAAGGAAATCGAAGAAGCTTTGCTTGACGAAGAAGCGGATATCGCGGTGCATTCGATGAAGGATTTGCCCGCGGAACAGCCGGAAGGGCTGGCGATT
>JAGWSK010000392.1 GCA_028869355.1 Alphaproteobacteria bacterium
GATATCGTCCGTCACGCGCTGATGGGACAGCAGGGCCCCTTCTGCGTTCTGCAGAACCAGTTCACCCGCGGTGAAGCGGTCGCCTGGCGCATCCGGGTTCAGAAGCCGGACGGGACCGTGGCCACCGACAAAGACCTCAAAAGCGTCCAGGTCGTGCTCGGAAATGGTACGACGCTTCCGGCCCATTATGTCGGCCACGGAATGCCGGCCACGGACTTTTTCTGGTCGCTGTTCTATACCTTCCCGATGGATTTCCCGACCGGAACACTGGGTTACAAAGTCGTCGCGACGATGCAGGACGGCAGCACCGTGGAATGGCAGCCGTTCACCCGCGCGACCACCCAGTTGATGATCGTTGCCGGTGAGGTCCCGAAGGCAAACTGATTACGTAAGCTTCCCGCTCAACGGAAAAAATGACCCGACCGGTCCGGCCGGGTCATTTTTTTTGGCCATTTGCGCATCGGATTCGAACGGCTTATTTTTCGTTCCGCCTTCGGTAGAGGAAAAGGCCATGATGTATCGCGTCGCCAAATTCCGAATCCTCGTTTCTACGGCTGCTTTGCTCGCGATAGCAGGTTCTGCTTCCGCCTTCGCTGCTCTACCCTCTGCCTTCGGTCCCGAAGTCAAGATTGGCGAACCGCGCAATGGTTTTGCCGGTTCGATGGATGTCGCGCCCTATCACGGCAAAGCCGGTGATTCCTTCACGGTGACCGGCACAAAATTGCCGCCGAATCAGGAATTCCAGCTTGTGTGGAGCACCGTGGACGGCCGCTGGAAAGTCGATGGAGAGAATTACAAAGGCCGCGAATATCAGCCGGCGTCGTATCAGATGGCCCGCATCAAGACCGATACGGCCGGCAAGTTCACGGCCAAATTCGTGACGCCGGAGGACTTCGGATTCGGCCACGACATCGTGCTGCAGCAGGGCAATCGCCTGGTCAACCAGACTGCCTATTCCGTCGACATGACTGTCGATGTGACGCCGAAAAGCGGTCCGCCGGGAACGCCGATCAACATCAGCGTGAAAGGCATCGGATGGCGCAATCTCTATAATTCCTGGGACCTGATGTACGACAACGCCTTTACCGGCTGGTTGTCGGCGGTGACGACGCATGGCTCGGCCAGCTTCACCATTCCGGCGACCGGGCAGGCGGGCGACCACGTGCTCGAGATCATCCACGGCGATTTCACCTTCCCCTATCGCAATCCGGAACAGAATCCGGCACCGGGCCGTCCGCGTTTTGCGCTGATGTTCAAAGTGACGCCCGGCGCGCCGGTGCTGCCTCCGCCACCGCAGCAGCAGGCACAGAAAACCATCCGTGTACTGCCGCCGCAGGGAGAACTGGTTTCCGCGCCGCATTTCTCCGCCGTCGGCGAACCGATCAAGATCAGCGGACAGGGATTCGCGCCGGGCAAAACCTACAAGCTCAACTGGACCCATGTTTCCGGCAGCCGGGTGAGCGGCAAAGGCTATGAGGAGTCGGGACAGGAAATCGCCGAAGCGAAAGCCGATGCTTCCGGCCGTCTGGAGTTCAGCGTCAAGACGCCGGATGATCTCGGCGGCACACATGATGTGTTTGTGCAGGACGGCGCGAAAAAGAAGAGCGGCACGCATCTGATCAAATCGACCGCGCTGCCGCTCGATGTTTCCAAAGGCCCGGTTGGCACCAAATTCACCGTGCATCTGAAGGGCGTGGGCTGGACCGAGACCGCCAACATCCTGCATGTCGTCTACGACAACAATTACACGGGTTACGCCTGCGCGTTTAACAGCCAGGGCGATGTGACGATCTACATGCAGGCGACCGGCGCGCCGGGTTGGCATTTCATCGATCTCTATCCCGGCATTTACAAAGGCGACGAGCGCGAACCGAACAATTTCCGGATCCCGCAACTCACTTATGCCGCGGATCATCCGGGCGAGGATTTGCAGGCATTCCACTTCGCCTTTCAAATCCTCCCCAGCCGCACCCCTTCGCGCCAGGCCAGCCTGAACTAAAATTACCTCTCCCCTTGGGGGTTGAGGGCGTGAAAAAATTGCCGAAGGCGATTTTAGCCCGAACGGACGCAGCGCCC
>JAGWSK010000393.1 GCA_028869355.1 Alphaproteobacteria bacterium
CTGCTGAAGCAGCGGAATGAACATCTCATTGAGCGCTGCGCCCAAGGTCGACGGTTCGTCGGGCGGACGGCCGGTGAAGGTCGAAAGATAGATTGCGTCGCGGCGCATGGTGATCGCGGTGACGGTGAATACGGGGAATGGTTCGACGGAATTGTAATAGCCGGTGTGGTCGCCATAGGGACCTTCGGGGCGCGTCTCGGTCAGCGACACTTCGCCTTCGATGACGATTTCCGCTTCCGCCGGCACTTTCAGCGGCTGACTGACGCAATCGGTGAGCTCGACAGCCGCGCCGCGGATCAGGCCGGCAAACTGATATTCTGATAGCGTATCGGGCACCGGCGTGACCGCGGCAATGATTGTGCCCGGATCGGCGCCGATCACCGCTGCGGCGGGGAATGGTGCCGGATTGTCTTTTGCCCAGCGGCGATGTTGTTGTGCTCCGCCACGGTGACGCAGCCAGCGCATGATGGTCTGGTTGCGGTTCAGCAACTGCATCCGATAGATGCCGAGGTTGAAATTGTCTTCGCGCGCTTCACCGGGACCCTTTGTGACCACGAGAGGCCAGGTGATCAGGGGCGCGGGCTCGTCCGGCCAGCAGGTTTGAACCGGAAGGGCATTGAGATCGATCTGCGGTCCCTCAAACACGACTTCCTGGCATGGCGCGCGACGCGTGGATTTCGGCCGCATCGACAGCACGGTTTTTGCCAGCGGCAGCAATTCGAACGCTTCGCTCATGCTGCGCGGCGGTTCCGGTTGCCGCAATGTCGCGAGCAGTGAGCCGACCTCGCGCAATGACGCCGCGTCGCGCCGCTCGATACCGCCGAACGTTACGCCCATGGCGACGCGTTTTTCGCTGCCGAACAAATTGACCAGAACAGGAAGCGTCGAGCGCGTGCCATCGGCTTTGAGGGCGTTCTCGAAAATCACCGCGGGTCCGCGTTCGGCGAGCAGGCGCGTCTGGATTTCGGTCATTTCAAGGACGGTCGAGACCGGTTCGGACACGCGAACGAGCTCGCCTTCGGATTCCAGTCTGGCGATGAAATCGCGCAGCGAGCGATAGGTCATGTGACGCGCCATTTCCACGCGGGTGCGCGGTGTCGGCCATAAAAGAAATAGATCGCGATTCCGATTGCCGACCACAGGATCAAACGTGTCCAGGTTGCATTTGACAGGCTGAACATCATCAATCCGCAGGTGAACACCCCAAGTGGCGCCACGACCCAGACCCAGGGAGTGTGGAATGGCCGCGGCACATCGGGAGCCGTGAGGCGCAGAATCATCACTCCGGCGCAAACGGAGATAAACGCGATAAGTGTGCCGATCGAAACCAGATCGGCGAGAATGTCCAGCGGGAAGATCGCCGCCAGTGCCGCGGCCGCGATGGCAGTGACCAGCGTGCCCTGAAACGGGGTCTGAAACTCCGGATGGACCGCGGCGAAAATGGACGGGAGAAAACCATCCCGCGCCATGGCGTAGAAGATGCGCGATTGTCCGTACAGTGAAACGAAAGTGACGGTCGCGAGTCCGGCAAGCGCGGCGACATCGACCGGCAGCACCAGCCAGTGCAGCGCGCCGACCTGTCCGACCGCGAATGCCATGGGATCGGGCACGTCGAGCTTACGCCAGTCGGTGATGCCGGTGAGCACGATGGCGACCAGCACATAAAGCACAGTACAAATTGCGAGCGAACCGAGAATCCCGATGGGAAGATCGCGTTTAGGATCGCGCGCCTCCTGCGCCGCCACCGAGACGCTTTCAAAACCGATGAAGGCGAAGAAGATCAACCCGGAAGCCGCCAGAATGCCGCTGAGCCCGAAATGTCCCCATTGACCCGTGTTGGGCGGAATGAGCGGGGTCAGATTCGCGCCGCTGACATGCGGTAGCCCGAAGACGATCACCAGCAGGATTATTCCGGTTTTGATCGCGACCAGCACATTGTTGAACCGCGCCGATTCCCGCACGCCGATCAGCAGGACCACGGTCAGAAGCACGATCAGCGCGATGGCCGGAAGATTCACGATCGCGCCGGTCATATGCAGCTCGGCAAAGCCGGGCCCGGCGATCGGCGCGTTCGAAAATGCGGCGGGAAACGGAACCCCGAGATTCTGCAGCAGGCTGACGAAATAGCCCGACCACCCGACCGCGACCGTCGATGCCGAGACGAGATATTCCAGCACCATATTCCAGCCGATGAACCACGCCATGAACCGGCCCATGGTAGCATAAGCGTAAGTATAGGAACTGCCGGACTCCGGGATGAGCGAGGCAAACTCGGCGTAACACAGTCCGGCGAAGAGACAGCCTACGCCGGCAAGGGCAAAGGAAATCAGTACCGCCGGGCCGGCATGCTGCGCCGCTGCTGTGCCGGCGATGACAAAGATGCCCGCACCGATGATCTCGCCAATGCCGATCATGATCAGGCTGGATGGCCCGAGCGCGCGGTGCAGGCGATGCGCCTCGCCGGCCACGGGATCCGGAGCGGCGAGGGCTTCCGGCTCGGCTGTCATCAGCGCGTCATTCCGCGGCGTGCTTCACCAGCACCCATTCCGGCTCTTTTCCATGGCGGGCGCCATAGAAACCGAAGATCAGGAGACCGATAATGGTCCACACCACAAGGCGCAGCCACGTGTCGATGGGGAGGAAGGCCATCATGAACAGGCACATTCCGACACCGAGCGGCGCGACCAGCCATACCGCGGGCGTCCGGAAGGGACGTACTGCGTCCGGCGCCTTGCGCCGCAAGACTAAGGTGGAGACGCATACAATCACGAAAGCCAAAAGTGTTCCGATCGAGACGAGTTCGCCGAGAATTCCGAGAGGAACAATTCCTGCCAGCAGCGCTGCCACAACGCCGGTTGACATTGTACCGAGCCAAGGCGTGCGGAATTGCGGGTGGATGCGCGAAAACACGGAAAAGAACAAACCGTCACGGGACATCGCATAGAAAATTCGCGATTGACCGAGCAGCAGCACCAGCACGACCGAGGCGAGGCCAACGACCGCGGCGATATTCACCAGCACGCCGAGCCAGGCGAGCCGGGGCCCGGCCGCATTAATGGCAACGAATACGGGCTGCGCCACATTGAGCGTCATGAACGGGGCCAGCCCTGTCATGACGAGTGACATCAGAATGTACAGTACGGTGCAAATGACGAGCGATCCGAGGATGCCGATCGGCATATCGCGCTGGGGATTGCGCGCTTCCTGGGCAGCAACCGATACCGCGTCAAATCCGATATAGGCGAAAAAGATCACACCGGTGGCACGGAAAACGCCGCTCCAGCCAAACTGACCCCAGGTGCCGGTATTGTGGGGAATAAACGGCGTGAGATTCGCACCGCGAATAAGGGGCAGGCCAAACCCGATCACCAGCAAAACGATGAACAGCTTGATGCCGACCATGCCGGCGTTGAACCGGGCCGACGCGCGGATGCCCACGACCAGAAGCGTGCTGGCAAGTGCAATCACCACGACTGCCGGCACATTGAAATATGCGCCCGTGGTCGAGACGTCCTGAAAACTGGTCATGGCGATCGGCGCGGAAGAGAACTCCTTCGGGATATTCCAGCCGATCTGCGACATCAGTTCGACGAAATAGCCCGACCAGCCGACCGCAACTGTGGAAGCGGCCGCCATATATTCGAGAACCAGATTCCAGCCGATGATCCACGCGAGGAATTTGCCCATGCTCGCGTAGGTGTAGGTGTAGGCGCTGCCCGCGACGGGGATCATGCAGGCGAATTCGGCATAGCACAGACCTGCGAAGAGGCAGCCTGTGCCTGCGATGATGAACGAGATCATGACGCCCGGTCCGGCATAGGCCGCGGCGGCATGACCCGTAATCACGAAGATGCCTGCCCCGATGATGGCGCCAATTCCCAGGGACACGAGCTGCACCGGCCCGAGAGCGCGATGCAGCTCGTGCGCCTTGTCTGCGGCGACTTCACCTTCGATGGACATGATCTTCTCCCTATTGACGGATTGAATGTCGCACGGGACTCCTCCCCCCGCAACGCCGCGGCGGTGACACGAAGCTGACATCAAACGCAACTATCGGCAGGACGCGGAAGCCGAACGGGCGGAGCATCGAAATGCGTGATTTATCTCTTTACATCATCGTCCTTGCGGCCGCCGTGTTCACCTGTCCGGCGGAGGCGAAAGTGCTTTACCACTGGGTGGAACTGGGTGAAGGCGACAGCACGACAATACGCGCAATCACCGATGGCGCCTGTCCGAACGTGATGTTTGACGGCGTTCCGGCGCCAATGGGAAAGCGCTCCGAACCGGCGACCCGGTTTGAGAATGTCAAACCGGCAGCGTTCAATGTGACGGGCTGCGAAGTTGCAATACCACGCGCCGCCAAATCGGCATCGATCGAAGGTGAGCCCGTCAATCTGCCGAGCCCGGACCCGCAGAGGATCGTTGTTTTCGGCGATACCGGCTGCCGTATCGCCAAAGGCGACCGGGTGCAGGCTTGCAATGATCCGAGATCATGGCCGTTTCCGGAAGTGGCGCGGCGCGCGGCGGCGACCCATCCGGATCTCGTGATTCACGTCGGCGATTATCTTTACCGCGAAGAAGCCTGTCCTGCCGGCAACGCCGGTTGTGCCGGTACTCCGCACGGCTTTGGTTGGGACACCTGGGAGGTTGATTTCTTCCGGCCGGCCGATCCGCTGTTGCGCTCGGCGCCATGGATTTTCGTGCGCGGCAACCACGAGGACTGCAACCGTGCCGCGGAAGGATGGTTCCGATTTCTCGATCATGCAGCGATGGGCCAGACCTGCCGCGACTTCTCCGGCATTTACGTTTCACAGCTCGGCAGTTTTGCTGTGGTCAATGTCGATGGCGCGAGAGCCGATGACAAAGTGAAGAATGCCGCCGATGCCGCGCGGTTGTTGCGGCAGCAGTTCGCGGCGATCAAGGATCGCATACCGCAGGAAGCCTGGCTTGTTTCTCATCGTCCGCTCGACGCGGTGAGGCCCGGCGAAAAAGGCACGGCAAATGTGACCGACAACCGGCTGCAAGATAGCGCGATTGCCGATCTCATTCCCGCCGGAATTCGCATGCTGGTTGCAGGCCATATTCACTTTTTCCAGGCGGTCGATTTTGCCGGACACGCGCCGCCGCAACTGGTTGTCGGGACTGGTGGTGATCATCTGTCGCCCATTCCGCCGATGAGCGTCGCCGGATCGCAGATCAACGGCAAAACTGTTGCGGCGGCATCCGCATATTCCGGCTTCGCCTATATGGTGTGGGACCGCAGCGGCACGGAATGGACAGGAACGCTATTCGGCTTTGATGGCGCCGCAATCGACAAATGCCTGCTGAATGGGCGCTCTCTTTTGTGCAATCGCTGAATTTTTCGGCAGCATCCGGACGAGTGACCGGCCGCGCACCATCTCCTTTGGGTTGTCACAAATCTGTCGAATGACTCTCATTTGACTGTCACACAGACCCGCTAGCGAAAGTTCCGAGGGTGCTAATCCGTCCTCGGTCTTGGGGGTTTCCACACTTAATCAGGTTATCCGGCGCAAGTTGCGCCTAATTCATCCGTACACAACAGCGGCCGCAGAACCTGCGGCCGAATGGGGGCTTTTATGCGAAATCGGACTTCGCGCCGTGCCGCGCTATGCAACGGAACCGCAATCACTCTGGGGACAATTATTTACGCGAGCGTGGCTCATGCCCAGCCGGCGCCACAGGCGGTCGCGGCGAACGTCATCCCGGAAACGGTTGTGATTACGGGCACCGCATTCAATACCGATCTTGCGCCCGCGAAGGAGTCGGTCAACACCCAAGAACCGCAGACCATCATCACAAAACAATATATTCAGGACTCGATATCGCCGATTGCGGATTATGTGACAATTCTGGCGATTACGCCGTCCTTGACTGGGCAGGACATTAACGGCCCGGGACTTTCGGACGGCGGCGTGAAAAACACGTTGCGCGGACAGCCCGACGGCAACTTCAACATGACCTATGACGGAATTCCGTTCGGCGATACCAACGGACCGTCCCACCACTCGGTATCCTACTTCCCGGGCTCTACCATTGGCTCCATCGAAGTCGAACGCGGCCCCGGCAATGCGGGCAATCTCGGCGCAGCGAGTTATGGCGGCTCGATCAACATTTATTCCGAGCCGGTGATCGACAATACGCGGGCTTTGCTCGAGGGTACTTATGGCACCTGGGAGACGAAGGACGCTGTCGTTAACTTCCAGAGCGGCGACCTTCCGGGATTAAATAACGCGAAATTCCTGTTCAACTGGGACTATCTCGCCAGTCAGGGCGCGCTGACCGGGCAGCACGTGAACAAGGAAAACATTTTGCTCAAGATCCAGGACGAGATCGCACCCAACTGGGTGGTGACGGTTTTCGGAGATTATGAAGACCTGGCCGAAAACCTCAACGATAATAACGGCGCGACTCCGGCTCAGGTGGCGACTTACGGCAAGAACTTCGCGATGCAGGATTCCAATCCGAAACTGTCCACCTATATCGATTATGGCTGGACGCATAAGTACACGGATATGGATTACATCCGTCTTCAGGGCGACGCGGGAATCTTCAGGATAGACAACAACGCGTACACCTATGCCTATGTGAACCACACGTGGTCGTCACGGAATATCGAGCAGAATATCACCGATATCATCAACGATACGACGGAGGGGCAGGGCGGAAAGTTGGCGCCGATCGTGAATGGGGTCGTTCAACCGAATGACGTTCCCGGCTATGAAAAACTGAATGAATATCGCGTGTTCGGCGACATCCTGCGGGTCAATGCCGATTACGATTTCGGTTGGCTTACAGGCCAGGTGCGCGCCGGCGTGTGGCTCGAAGCACAAGCCACCGAACGCACGCGTCAGGACTATGACATGACGCTTTGCAACAATATGGGACTCCAGCCCTGGCGCACAAATGCAACACCATGCGAAGACTCGTCACTGGGCAAGAAAGCAAAGCTGCTTACCTTCGCCCAGACCGGTCAGCCCAATCCCAATTACAACGGCTATGCTGAATTTCTGGAACATTCCGGTTGGGATCAGGAAGAACCGTTCATTGAAGTTGATATCGATCCGCTGCCGAACCTGACGCTCACGCCAGGTTTTCGCTACGTGAATTGGGTACACCGGACGAACGCGCCGCTCGAACCAAAGTCGTTGATTCTAAACTATAACGCGCACTTTACTACCGATGCGGACCTGCCCTTCTTCGGCGCCAATTACAAAATCTTCCCGAACTGGAGCGTTTACGCCCAGTATGCCCAGGGAATTTACGTCCCCGATATCTCCATTTTTGAGGTGTCTTCGCCAGCCGCCAATTTCCCTGCCGCCGAGCGGACAACCAACTATCAGGTCGGCACAGTCTACTATACGGACAATTTCACGGTTGACGGCGACCTCTATTACATCCCGATCAGCAACAATATCGTGTCCGTGAACGGCGGTGTGAGCGGCTGTCCTCAGGGCGAGACTTGCTACCAGAACACCGGACAGGCTGTGTATCAGGGCGTGGAGGGTGAAGCCACCTATGCCGTCCCGGATGAGTTCATGGATGGACTCTTCCACGGGCTCGTGATCTTCGCCAATGGCGCGTACAATTCCGCGAGGTCGAACCATTTTCAACTTAAGGCGGCGCCGCTTTGGACCTCGGCGGCCGGGTTGATCTACAAAGTCGATGCATGGCGCTTCTCACTCATTGCCAAAGGGGTTGGTCCGCAATGGTCGGATAATAAGGACAATCCGCTGTACAAGGTTCACGCGTACAGCGATCTGACATTCTCGACCGGCTACACCTTCGGCGGCAGGTATGAACTGAGCGTCTCAGTGGACAACCTGCTGGGCACCCGCAACACCCTGTCGATTACCGAGAACGATTCGACCTATCAGACGGACCGGTTGATGAGCATCGATCAATA
>JAGWSK010000394.1 GCA_028869355.1 Alphaproteobacteria bacterium
GACATTGATTTTGATTTTGAGGCCGGCTTCCTGCGCCGCGTCGATCCCGGCCAATACTTTGGGCAGATCGCCCCAGCGCGTGATGTCCCGGAATTTCGCCGGATCGAGGGTGTCGACCGAGACATTCACCCGTCTGACGCCGCAATCGGCGAGTTCTCCGGCAAAACGCCCGAGCTGGCTGCCATTGGTGGTCAGCGTCAACTCTTCGAGTTCGCCGGTTTTGACCCGGCTTCCGAGCGAGCGGAACAACTTCATGACGTCGCGGCGGACCAATGGCTCGCCGCCGGTCAGGCGTAGTTTCCGGACCCCTTTGCCGATGAAGGCACCGCACAGCCGGTCGAGTTCTTCCAGCGACAATACGTCGGCCTTGGGAAGAAAGGTCATATGTTCCGGCATGCAATAGACGCAGCGGAAGTCGCAGCGGTCCGTCACCGAAACCCGCAAATAGCTGATGTGGCGGCCGAATGGGTCGATCATGGGGGGATATTTAGCAGTCGGGAGGACGAAATTCCAATCTCTCCGGTCAAGTTTGAGGCGGTTTAGAACCAATAATCAGCGACGCATCGGCCGTCCCGCCCCAGATCCTCGAAGCTATTGAGGCCGTCGAAGTGGTCGATCGGGATTTGCGCCACGGCATCGGGTTCGGCGAGTCGAAGATTGACCGCAATGCGGCGGCGCCCTTGCGAATCAGTTTTCTTTCCCCGCCAGAAGGCGACGCAGCCACAAGCCGGACAGAAGTGAAACTCTAACACCGTGCCTCGGACGTAGCTCTGCGTCACTCCCGACACACTTATGCCTTCACCTTCATAGTCATAGGCCCACAGCACGCCATAGCGCCGGCAAACCGTGCAGTTGCACGCGGTCGCGCCATCGGGCTCTCCTCTGAATTGCCAGCGCACCGAGCCGCAATGGCAGCTTCCTTCAATCATCCCGGCGTGAACTCCCGATACCTCTTCCACCGATGGGCGAAAGCACGCCCACCAAAAAACGGCTTTTCAACCGCTACACCGCTACAAATTTGAATTCATTTGGTTATTTTGAATTCAAACCGCTACAACAACCGCTACAGACCGCTACAAACCGCGACGCCGATAGAGCGAGAAAACAGGAGCGAGAAGCGCAAGGTGGCGACGGACGGTCAGCGAATTGCAATTGCACAACTGCACAACTGTTCTACCACTGTAAACATTACGGCCGACGCGCTCATAACACTGCGCAAAACGCATTCTGGGGCGGCGGGCGCAGAAATCACCTATGGATATAGGACTAGACCTATCCCTGCACATGGTCAAGTGCAAAAAGCGGCGGCGGGCTTCGCGCGGGCTTGCGCGGGTTACCGCGGCGCCCGTAAACGAATGGTGGAAACACGGGCGTGACAACAATGAAATATGGGGTAGGCCAGCCGGTCAGACGCAAGGAAGACACGAGGCTGGTCACGGGGCAGGGTCAATATGTCGACGACCTGAGTTTCGAAGGCCTCGTGCATGCCTCCTTCACGCGCACTCCGCATGCACATGCCGTGATCCGGGAAATTGACATCGCGGCGGCCAAATCCATGCCCGGCGTCATTGGAATACTGACTCCCGAGGATGTCGCCTGGACCGGCTATTTACCGGTGCGGGTTCCGTTCAAGAGCCGGGATGGTTCGGACCTGCGCCAATCGCCCAAGCGACTGCTGCCGGGCGACAAGGTCCGGTTTGCCGGCGAGGCGGTCGCCATGGTTGTGGCCGAAACCGCGGCGCAAGCGAAAGACGCGGCAGAGGCGGTGATGGTGGATTACGAGCCGCTGGAAGCAGCGGTCCTCGTCGAATCCGCGTCGTCAGCGCCACCGGTCTGGGATCATGCGCCGGACAATCTCGCTTTCGACTGGGCCGATGGCAACGAGGCCGCATGCAACGAAGCTTTCGCGCGCGCGGCATGCAGGGTGAAAATCGATGTGGTGCAAAATCGCATCGTGCCCGCGCCGATGGAGCCGCGGGGCGGCGTTGGAATCTACGACGCGAACGGCGATTTGCTCACGCTGTATACGCCGACGCAGGGATCGGCCGGCGTTCGGGACAAAGTCGCCCATGTCTTGAATCTGCCTGCAGACAAAGTTCGGTTGATCACGCCCGATGTCGGCGGCGGCTTCGGGATGAAAAACTCGCTCGCGGTCGAACTCGCTTTGATTCTGATTGGCGCAAAGCTTTATCGGCGTCCTGTCCGCTGGTCCGGCGAACGTCTGGAATCATTTCTCGCCGATGCCCATGGCCGCGATGTGCAGATGGCGGGCGAGATGGCGCTGGACAAGGACGGGCACATCCTCGCCATGCGTCTCAACAGTTCCGCCAATCTGGGCGCCTATATGACGCATGTCGGGCCGCTGATTCCGTCGCTGGGCTTGCGGGTCATGGGCGGCGTTTATCGGGTGCCCGCGGTGTACGCCCGGGTAAGAGGCTATTTCACCAACACCACGACGGTCAGCTCGTATCGCGGGGCAGGGCGCCCGGAAGCGATCTACATCACCGAGCGGCTTATGGATCAGGCGGCCGCGGTGCTGAATCTCGACCGTCTGGAAATTCGCCGGCGAAATCTCATCACTCCAAATCAATTGCCTTACCGCAACTGGCGGGGCCTTTCGATCGACTCCGGTGATTTCGCGGCCAATCTCGACCTCGCCGCGCGCACGGCCGAATGGGAGTCGTTCGACCGGCGTCGCCGCGAATCGGAGTCCCGCGGCAAAAAGCGGGGCAGGGGAGTGAGCTACTATTTCGAAGCTTCCGGCGGCCCGGCCGTCACTGAACCGGTCGTGATTCGCTTTACCCGCGACGGCAAGGTCGAGGCGGTGGTCGCGACGCAGACGAACGGGCAGGGCCATGATACGGTTTTCGCCCAGCTCGTTTGCGAACAGCTCGGCGTGCCATTCGACTCAGTCGTGGTGAAACAGGGCGACAGTGCCGACGGATTATCCGGCGGCGGCACGGTTGGTTCGCGCTCGTTGCAAACGGCCGGGAGCGCAATGACCCGTGCGATGGACCGGGTGATTGAAAAGGGCAAGGTGGCTGCAAGCCAGATTCTTCAGGCCGGAACTGCCGAAGTGGCATTCAAGCGCGACGAAAATGGTGGCCGCTTCGAGGTGACGGGAACGAAACGCAGCATTTCGATTCCGGAACTCGTCGCAGTGTTGCGGGAGGATCCCCTTCCCGGATTCGAAAATGGACTCGACGAAAGCGCGACTTTCGACTCGCCGCCGACTTTTCCCAATGGCTGCCATATCTGTGAGGTCGAAGTCGATCCGGAGACGGGGACAGTTGAAATCTGCCGTTATGTCGTCATCGATGACGTGGGCCGCGTCATCAATCCTTTGATCGTGGACGGACAAATTCATGGGGGTATCGCGCAAGGACTCGGGCAGGCTCTGATGGAGGACTGCCGTTACGATCCCGATTCCGGTCAGCTATCGACGGCCAGCTTTGCGGATTACGTTCTTCCGCGTGCGGATCAGATGCCGGCACTCGATATTCGCTACAACGAAGTGCCGTGCAAGACCAATCCGCTGGGGGTCAAAGGAGCGGGCGAAGCAGGCACAATCGGCTGTCTTCCGGCGATCATCGGCGCGATTTCGGATGCGGCCGGAGTTGCACACATCGATATGCCCGCCACACCGGAAAAAATCTGGCGCGCCCTCAATGAGAAGCGAGAGGCGAGGAATTAAAGCAGGTTTCGACCAATCGAGCAGCGATGTTGCGCATACGGGGAGATTCTCGAAGCAAGGTACGCCCCCGTGCCCCGCGAGGCGCTGTCGGATATAATCGGGACGACTTGATGGGAGGAAGCGATGATCGGCCGTTGCGGACTGCTTCTGACAGGGATTGTCGCCGCTTTCATCGGGAACGGGGCTGCTCGCGCCGCCGGCGCGCAGATACCCCTCGACGTCGCTCTCGGGGACGTGTCGCTCAACAAGGTTCCGTTCCTGATTGCAGCCGATGCCGGCATTTATGCAAGGAACGGCCTCGACGTGCACCAGTTCATCACGCCGGCCGCTGCGGATGTGGCGCGCCATTCGGGCGTGATCGTCCCCAAAGAGTACATCAGGGCCGATATCTCGAGCGCACCCATCGACATCGGGGGCGGCAGCCCGATGATCTATCGGGTTGCCAACAGCTCCAACGCCGTGGAACGCGTTCTGCTGGCGACGACCGAAAGTACAATTCGCGACCATGTCATCGCGGCGCCAAACGTGACTTCCGTCGAGGACCTTATGGGGAAACGCCTGGGCTACTCCGTCCCTGGCGCGGTGACGCATCTGGGTGCACTCGCGCGGATCAAGAAGATGGGGTGGGAGCCAGGCCGGGACATCACTCTCGTCGGCAGCGGTAACGCGTTGAACCCGCTGAAAGAGGGGAAGGAGGACGCGTTCCTGGGCAGTGCCATGCTGATTGCGATGGCGCCCGACATGAAGTTGCGGGACCTGATCGACCTCAGTCAGTACAAGATTCCGGTGGCAGGTTCGAGCATCCTGGCCGAAAAGAATTGGTTGAAGGAAAACCGGGATGCGGCGGCACGCTTCGTCAAATCGGCCGTCGAATCGATTGCGCTGATGAAGACCGATAAACGCGCTTTCGACGCTGCGCTCGCCAAATGGTTCGCCATCACGGACAGAGTCACGCAGGACCGGATGTACGATTTCGCCGCTGATCTTCCGGCAAAGCCGTACCCCGCGGTGGACGGCATCAAGAATACACTCGCGATCTACGATTCTCCGCGGATGCGCGCGCACAAGGCAGAAGATTTCTACGATGCGAGCTTCATGACCGCGCTCGACAAATCGGGTGCTATCGACCGGCTATATAAGTGACGGCTTGCTTACTGCCGGCTGATCAGGCCGTGGTGCCTTACGGATGACGCGCAGCAACAGACTCCGGCGCCGGGTCAGTGTACTGAATTGATCTCTTACCCGCAGCGTCCGCCAGCCCATCCCGTCCGCCAGTGGAAGCGTGACATCGATCTATACTTTGCATGTTGGAAGTTGGTTAGGAGGACGTAAAGTCAAAAAGTGCAATTTAGTTCATGTACTGATAATTTCCCATGTCCCGTCCGCGTCGCCACCTCCAGCGCGTCTTCTGCCGTTCCTGCTGCGCCTGCGACACTTTGAACCCGAATAGTTTAACTCAATGTTTGCGTCCGGCCCGTACGAATTACAGTCATGATCGGCGGACAAAAACACACGCAAACTGAATATCTGGCGCGCGCCAAAGACCTGCGCGCGACGGCCGCACAAGTGCGCGACCGCCAGGTGCGGGAAGCTCTCATTCACGCGGCAGAAGCGTACGAGCGCATGACGGCATTGTGGCCTGAAATCGGTGGGTCAACGGAGATATCGCGCTAACCTCTTCGACCTTGACCGGCGGTAATGTGACTGTTGAAGTTGGTCGCCGTCAGACAGACGGCACTTGGCGGTGGATCATCGATAACCCTGCAGTCGGATCCGCAATCAGTGGAGCCTGATTTGTTTTAAGCACGACTTCTATGCTGGCCCGGCGGGCGGCTCATCGCCTCGTGCTTGTCGCAGTAAGGCCCGTTGGGTTGTGACTGTTGACCGCAATAGTGGAAACCTGGTTCGGTGGGGTCACCGAATGGCCATCTGCAGGTGCTACTGGTCAAGTCGATCGTCGTGATCGGTGCTTTTTGGGGCCGCCCTCGAATCTTCTTTTTGAAGCCGGAGGGGACCTCCTCGATTGGCGACCCGATAAGATTCGTATCAGGCGACGTTTCGTCCAAAGCGTCAGATTGCTCGCTCATTTGGTCCCTTCTATCTACGCAGACGACTGAGCCCGGTTTTGCTCTGTCCCATGGAATCAGGAGTCTGATGCTGGGCCGATAAGATTTAGGGGAAATAAACATGATCGATTGCAATCTTCCCTTATAATAAGCCACCGAGTGTCAGCCGTGGTGGTGTCATGCCCAGTCTCCCACGGCTCACCGCGAGGATTCCTTTGCCGGGCCGCGCGCTTCGATCCACAACTGTACTGTGATGACTGCATTCCCGGGCGGTTGCGTGAGACAACGTGCGGAGCTGACAGTTGTTTTCGCCCGCGGCGGTGATAGTTTTTGATTGATCCAGGGGAAGACGCGTGGCCGCGAACCGGGCATTGGATCTCGAAGCATTCGCCGCCGGGAAAACCGCTCAGGCGCAGCGCGAGGTCATTGACCGGCACTCCGTGATCGTTCGCGCGACACATTGGATCAACGCGCTGTGCCTGACGCTGCTGCTGATGAGCGGGCTGAGAATTCTGGCGGCTCACCCCGCGCTCTATTGGGGCAACTACGGCTATTACGGTGTGCCGTCATGGATCTCGATTTCCGATACGTTTGATGACGTCACCGCGCGCGAGATCGGCGTGACACGCGTCGGCGATTACAGCTTCGATACCACCGGTATTCTGGGTGTCGGTTACAACTCCGATGGGCGGCCGGTGGTGCGCGCGTTTCCGCGCTGGATGACACTGGGCGCCGGTCTCGGAATTGCACGCGACTGGCATTTCTTTCTGGCGTGGGCATTCGTGATCAATGGGACCGTGTATCTGCTGGCGGGATTTCTGAGTGGACATTTCCGCCGCGATCTCGCGCCTTCCACCGGCGAGCTCCGTGCGCAACATATCCTGCGCGACCTTCTCGACCATTTGCGGCTGCGCCATGGGCGCGGCGAGGCAGCAAAACGCTACAATGTGCTGCAGAAGCTCGCTTACCTGACAGTCGTTTTCGTTCTGCTGCCGGTCATGGTCGTCAGCGGGTTGACGATGTCTCCTGCCGTGACGGCGGCCTTTCCGTTCCTGTTCGATGTTTTCGGCGGACGGCAGTCGGCGCGCACCATCCATTTCATCGCCGCAAATCTGCTGCTGATTTTCGTTTTGGTGCATGTGATCGAGGTCTTGCTGTCCGGCGCGTTCAATCTGATGCGCTCGATGATCACGGGACGATATGCGGTAGGGCCGGAGGAGCCGGCATGAGCCTTCGCATCACCCGTCGCAGAGTGCTGACCGGCGGCACCGCGCTTGGCATGGGCCTGCTCACGGGTTGTGATGGTCGCGCTTCAGATGCACCGATCCAGCGGCTGTTCGATTTCGGACAGTTCCTGTCGTTGCATGGACAACGCCTGCTGCTGTCGGCGCAACCTCTCGTGCGCGAATACTCGCCGGCCGACATCTCGCCGGACTTTCCACCCAACGGCACGGAAATGCCGGACGGCGAGGATTATTTCCGGATGGCCACGTCGGAATTCGCCTCGTGGCGTCTGGTCATCGATGGCCTTGTGCGTAACAGGCTGTCGCTGTCACTCGGGGAATTCAAAAAGCTGCCCGCACGCACGCAGATCACGATGCATAGTTGCGACGAGGGCTGGAGCGCGATTGGGCAATGGAAAGGCGTTCAGCTGAGCCATGTCCTGCGGATGGCAGGCTTGATGCCGCAAGCGCGGTATCTCGTGTTCCATTGCCTCGATCAGATGGATGACGGCGAGTTCTATTATGAGAGCATAGATCTGTTCGATGCCTTCCATCCGCAGACAATTCTTGCCTATGGGATGAACGGACACGATCTGCCGGTGGCGCATGGCGCTCCCCTGCGCCTGCGGGTGGAGCGGCAGATTGGCTACAAACACGCCAAATATATCGCTCGCATTGAAGCCGTCGAGAAACTGGAACGCTTCGGATTGGGCCGTGGCGGTTACTGGCCTGATCGCGGGTATCAATGGTACGCGGGATTGTAACGGCGGCGGATCGCAGCCGCCAGCCAGCCGCCCCTCAATCTGCGCGCCTGCCAACCAGGAGGACTCCAATCATGAAAACCCCGTGGCTTGCCGCACTGATCATCGTTGCGTGCTCTGAAGCTCTCTCGGCGCAACAACCGAACGCGCCCAGGGCAGCTATGACCGTCGACGTGCCCGATGTCGTTGCCGAGGTGAAGGCCGCCTATGACCGGTATAATGACGCGGTCAACGCGGGAAACATCGCCGTTCTGAACTCTACCTTCCGGGATGACCCGCGCACCATCCGCTATGGCCAGGCGGAGAATCTTTACGGCTACAAAGAAATTGCGGGGTTCCGCGCTGCTGCGCGCCCGCTTGATCCACCCCGAACACTATCGAAGACTGTCATCACGACCTACGGGCGCGATTTCGCCGTGGCCTCAACGCTAACTTATCGTGCCAATCAGCGCGGTAAAGTCGGCCGCCAAATGCAGACCTGGGTTCGATTCCCGGACGGTTGGCATGTGGTCGCAGCGCATGTGAGCACCATAGACGAGCCCAAATAAACCGCCGATCGAATCCGGCCGGTGTGCTTGGGCCGGAAGATGCGACAGGCGAAGGCCGGATTGTGAATACGCTCTGGCCGGTCTTGGCCAAGCCTGATCTACTCCTTTCGAAAGGGGGGATCGAATGAAGCTTTGTGCCGCTTTTCTGTGCCTCTGCCTTGCCGCCTCAACAGCCTGGGCCGACGCCAATACGGCGGCGCGCCTGCGTGACCAGGCGCTCAATGATGAGACGGCCTGGAATGTCCTTGAGTCGCTGACCACCGAGATTGGTCCGCGGCCCGCCGGTTCACCCGCCATAGCGCGCGCTCGTGATTGGGGCGTAGCCAAGCTGAACGCGCTCGGCTTCGCCAATGTACACATCGAGGCTTTTGCGAAACGGGCGTGGGTGCGGGGTCCGGAAAGCGGCGAGATCATAGGTCCGGAGCCACGCAAGCTGGCGCTGCTCGGTCTTGGCATGAGCCCACCGGCTCCGGCAGGTGGCCTGGCAGGACAAGTGGTGGTCTTCGCCAGCCTGGCCGAATTGCAAGCGGCGCCACTTGACTGCTGCACCGGTAAGATTGTGCTGGTCAATCAGCCTATGATCCGCACCCAGGACGCTTCCGGTTACGACATCGCGGTGAAAGCGCGTTCAGCCGCGCCTGAAGCCGCCAGGCGCGGCGCCATCGCCTATCTTGTGCGCTCTATATCCACCTCGACCAATCGCAATCCCCATACCGGCTCCATGGGTCGTCCGCGGGCGGGCGAAAAGACGGTGCCTGCCGCCGCGATTGGCGTACCCGACGCTGAAATTCTGGCGCATTTGGCAGCGCGCGGGCCGGTCAGTGTGCACCTGTCGTTGCAATCGACATTGATCGACACCACAGCCTGGACTGTCAGTGGCGACATTCCAGGGACCGATCCCAAAGCAGGCGTCATTGTCATTGGTGGTCATCTCGACAGCTGGGATCCCGGGACCGGCGCAATCGATGACGGCGCGGGAATCGCTATCACCGTGGCGGCCGCCAAACTGGTGGCGACCACCCATCCGAGAAGGACGATCCGGGTCGTCATGTGGGGCTCGGAAGAAACCGGCGGCTCGGGAGCGGCGTATCTCGCCGCCCACAAGAACGATCTGGACAGTATCGTGATCGCGGGTGAAAGCGACCTGGGTGCAGATAGAATCTACAGCCTTCAGCTTCCTGCAGGCGCCTGGCCGAACCCTTCCATCGCTCCGCTGGAAGCCGTCCTGGCGCCCCTTGAAGTGATTGCCTCACCGGTGCCGGCAACCGATGGGGGCGCCGATATAGAAAATATCCAGAGCGCGGGTGTGCCGATATTGGCGCTGAATCAGGATGCGACGCGGTATTTCGACTATCACCACTCCGCCGACGATACGTTGGCAATCGTGGACCCGCAGCAACTGAAACAGAATGTGGCAGCCTGGGCGGCAGCGCTGTCCGTCCTGGCCGACAGCACCGTGGATTTCCGGCGCAAGAAGTAGGCCTTCGGCTAGCCCATCAGGCGAGTTCCAATGTACTCGCGAGGTAAACGCCGCCTTGTGATTGCCGTGCCGCGCCGGCCACTCATAGGGGAGCTTTTGCTTGCTGCGGCCCCTGGAGCAGGAGCAAGATGGCGGCTCCAGTACCAAGGGTGATCTCCGTTACAATTGTCTGACAGGAAGGAGATGGACACCATGGACAAGCATCTGCTTAGCCGGCGTCAATTTGGTGCGCGGTGTGCGGCCCTCGGCGTATCGGTGCCTGCCTCAAGTGCAATGATGGCAGTCCAGGCAAGTGCGCAGGATACTGGCACCGGCGCGGAATCGAACCCTGCACCGCGTACCGTCACGTTTCCGGATGGCGCGACCGTCCCGGCGCTCGGTCAGGGCAGCTGGCATCTCGCTGAGGGTAGGCATCCATACGCGGTTGAGGAAGAGGCGATGCGCACAGGCATCGCGCTTGGCATGACGTTGATCGACACGTCGCGAAATTATGCAGACGGCCGCACCGAGAGCCTCATTGGCCGCGTGATAGCCGGTCAGCGCGACCGTGTATTTCTGGTCTCCAAGGTGCAGGCGGACGAGATTGTTGCAGGCCGGTTCGCGCGTGCTTTCGAGGGAAGCCTCAGTCGTC
>JAGWSK010000395.1 GCA_028869355.1 Alphaproteobacteria bacterium
CCGCAACGGGACTGCTGTTGGTCAATCCGCCGTTCGGGTTTGCCGATGAGATGGCTGCAATTCTGCCGTTTCTCAGCTCGGTGCTCGCGCAAGGTCCGGGAGTGTCGCACCGGATCACCGCGCTCGCGTGATGTCAGTCACATCGCGCCATTACAGGTTGAACCCCAGAATATGAAAGCCCTGCCCGGGAAACCGGGCAGGGCTTTCATATTCTGGGGTTCAATCTGTAATGGCGCGATGTGACTGACATCACGCGAGGGCGGTGATCCGGTGCGACGCTCCCAGGCCTTGCGCGAGCACCGAACTGAGAAACGGCAGAATTGCAGCCATCTCATCGGCAAACCCGAACGGCGGATTGACCAACAGCAGTCCCGTTGCGGTCATCGCCGGTGCCCTCCCCTCGGCCCGTGGCGCCGGTTTCGCGCCGAAATCGATGTCGATGCGAAGCGCAGAGTGAATCCCGGCATTGAGCAATTCCCCAGCGGTCGCTGAAACCAGCGGCAGCATCTTGGCCGGATACCAGAGGATATAAATCCCGTTGGCAAAGCGCCGGTGCGCCGCGATGACCGCTTCCGCGCCGCGCGCGAATTCGTCTTCGCGCTCATAGGGCGGATCGATCAGCACAACCGCGCGGCGTTCGCGTGGCGGCAGCAGCCGCGGCAGCTCGCGATAACCGTCGCCATGCAGCGCGCGCGCCTGAGGAAAACCCGTAAACTGCTTTTTCAGGAGTTCATATTCCTCAGGGTGAAATTCGATCGCGACCAGACGATCGCTGCCGCGCAGCATACGCGCGGCGATCAGCGGCGACCCCGGGTAGCGCCCTTCGCCGAATGACCGGACAATATCGAGATACGGCGAAAGAACGCCGGGAACGGATGATTGCGCCAGCAACCGCCCTATGCCATCGGCGGCCTCGCTGGTCTTCTCAGCTTCGGCGCTTGCCGTATCGTAGACGCCCCGTCCGGCATGCGTATCGATGACTGCGAGCGGCTTATCCTTTTTCTTCAGGTGCAAAATGACCGAGACAAGCGCCGCGTGTTTGACGACATCGGCGAAATTGCCGGCATGGTATGCGTGCCGGTAGTTCATGCGCGCTGTTGCGCGCGGAAATCGGAAATCAGAAATCTGAATTCGGAACGTTCCGGCACTGCACTATCATCCTGTTTCGGGGACAGCCTAAGCTGCACTCAGTCCGCATGCCTCCCCACCTGAACAGACGATTCAGCAGATTAATCTTTGGCTCGCTCCAAATAAGCGCCATCTTCGGTCTGCACCACCACCCGCGTGCCCGCCGTGATATGCGGCGGCACCATGGTACGAATGCCATTCGACAGTACCGCCGGCTTGAACGACGACGACGCCGTCTGCCCCCTCACCACGGGTTCGGTTTCGACCACCTCCAGTGTCACCCGCGGCGGCAGTTCGACCGAAATCGGCACGCCGTTATGCTGGCTCATGGTGATTTCCATATTCTCGGTCAGGTAAGCGGCGGCGTCCCCGATGACATTCTTCGACACATGAATCTGTTCATAGGAATTGGGGTCCATGAACACGTAGGAATCCCCGTCCTGGTAAAGGTAGTTGTAGGTGCCTTCGTCGATGAAGGCCTTTTCCACCGCGTCGGTCGTCTTGTAGCGCTCGTTGATCTTGACCCCATCGGAGATGCGGCGCATTTCCAGATGGGTGACCGGCGTGCCTTTACCCGGATGGATGTTTTCGGCCCGGATCACGACATAAAGCTTGCCGTCCTTCTCAACCACGTTGCCCTTGCGAATGCTGCTGGCGATCACTGAAACCACGAATGTCGTCCTTCTTTGTTATGGGCCGCAGGCCGGCGTTCGAATCGCGGGGGTCATAGCAGCAACGGTTGTCCCGTCCAAGGCGCGGCGCGCATGATATCCCGATCCCCGTGGTGGGACAGGAAGCTGCATGCCGGGCGGCGGCCGCTATTGGAAGCGCGGGCGCGAATCCGGCGGGCGATCCAGAAGCATTTCGAGGATTCCGGCTTCATCGAAGTGGAATGCGCGGCGCTGCAAATTTCTCCCGGCAACGAGGCGCATTTGCACGCGTTTGCCACCGATCGCATCGCCCCGGATGGCACCCGCCGAGGCCTGTTTCTTCATACGTCGCCGGAGTTTGCCTGCAAGAAACTTCTGGCCGCGGGCGAGCAGCGCATCTTCACCTTTTCGCAGGTTTACCGGAATCGCGAACAGGGCCCGATCAATGTGCCGGAATTCACCATGCTGGAATGGTACCGCGCGCACGAGACCTACGATTCCGTGCTCTCCGACTGTGCGGCCATCCTGAAACTCGCGGTACAGGCCACCGGCGAACGCCATTTCCGCCATCGCGGGCGCGAAGTGGACGCGGGCGCCGAACCGGAACGCATCTCCGTCGCGGAAGCTTTCGCGCGCCATGCCGGAATCGGCCTGCTGTCCTGTTTGGATGCCG
>JAGWSK010000396.1 GCA_028869355.1 Alphaproteobacteria bacterium
AAGAATCCGCTGGCCGGCATTCGCGGCGCCGCGCAACTGCTCGAAGAAGGTGTGCCGCAGGGCGACCGTTATCTCACCGAACTCATCTGTGCCGAGAACAACGCGGGCTATTTCAATTACGACGTCGCGCCGATCCCGACCGCGGCCAGGCCGGATTTCTGAGCCCGGCTCCGGCTCGCCGCGAGCAACAGGATCCACAGGCAGCCGAAGAACATTGGGATCGAAACCAGCAGATACATGGTCCGCAACGGCCAGTGCTGTGCCAGCATCGCGCCGGCAAACAGCACACTGATGATCGAGGCGCAGCGGGCAAATCCATGGGCCCAGCTCACGCCGGTGGAACGAATCGATGTCGGATAAAGCGTCGCCGCGAAGGCGCCGAGTGTGATCTGGCTGCCGATATTGAAAAATCCGGCTGCGAATATCGCTGCCGCCAGCGAATAGAACCCTCCGTCCGCGAACCCGATCAGGCTGATGCATAGGCCGCCGGCAACGAATGCAACCGCGAGCACTCTGTCGAAGCCAAAGCGATCAGCAAGGAATCCCATGGTGATGATGCCAAGCATGCCGCCGAATTGCAGCGACGCCGCGGCGCGCAGCGCCTCGCCGGCCGGCAAACCGGCTTCACCGGTCAGCGTTGGCAGCCAGTTGTTGAGATAATTCAGCGCCAGCAAATTCATAAAGAAGCTGAGCCAGATCAGCACTGTCATTCCGGCACGCCCTTCGGTGAACAGTTTGCCCGGGCGCAAGCGCCGCACATCCTGTGCACCCTCCGCGGCAATGCGGAATTCGGTGTCAGGTGCGAACTGGAGCTGCGGGTTGATGCGGCGCAGTATGGCGATGATCGCGGCGGTCTTACGGTGGATGGTCAGGTAGCGGACGGATTCGGGCAACCAGATGGCAAGTACCCCCGCCATCACCAGTGTCACCACCGTCGCGGCATAAAATTGGGATTCCCAGCCGAAGAGCGGGATCAGACCGGACGCCAGTATCCCGCCAAGCGCCGAGCCGACGGCATAGCCGCAACCCATCAGGGTCACCATGGCGCCGCGGCGGCGCGATGGCGCGAATTCATTGCCGATGACGATGCCAAGCGGCACCAATGCACCGAGTCCCAAGCCGGCAAGGAAGCGATTGGTCATCAAGACGCCGAGCCACGTCGACCCCGGGATAGCAGCGGCGATGAGCGGCACCTGGGTCACGGGCAGCGTAAGCAGCGCCACATAGGCAACTGTCGAGACGATCACGCGCTTGCGGCCAAAGCGGTCGGCAAGCGGACCGACGAAAATCGCGCCGAACGCCACGCCAATAATACTCGCGGAGAATACAGGACCAAGTGCACCGCGTCCGAGATGCCAGGCGCGCCCGATCGCCGGTGCGACATAGGCCAGAGACTGGGTGTTGACCCCGTCCAGAAACAACGTGATCCACGCCATCAGCGCGATCACGCACTGATACAGGCTCACCTTTTGCGAATCGATGACCTCCGCAACGTCGACTGTCCTGCCCAATACCCGTCTCCTGCCTCCCGAGGCGAATTTCATATTACACAAATTGCGCTCTGATACCCGCAGATTACGCGAGCTTAGGCTGGGGTGAGGACCGCGGCGGGCATGGTTGCGAACAGCCGTTCGGCTTCGAGCCCACCGGACAACGTATGTTCATGGCCCGTCAGGAGATCGCGCCTGGCGTGTGCACGAATTTCTTCCGGCAGGTTCAGAGATGTTTCACGAACCAGATTCTCGCGCTCGAACCGCACCGGATGACGCGCGACGGCCGTCAGAAGGACTTCGTTTCCGCGATGGCGAATGAAGGCACAGAGCCGGTCAGCACCCTGCCCCTCTACCTGCAAAGCACGATAACCGCCATGCGAGAATAGCTCGTCATGGCGACGGCGATAGTCGAGCAGCGTCGCAATGATCGCGAGTTTGAAGCGCGCATCCTGCCACTCGCCGAGATAGCGGCGCATGGCCGATTGCCGGTCGCGTTGGAGCCCCAACGAAACCTCATCCAGCAACCTGCCACGCAGCTCATAATCCACCGGGCGGCGGTTATCGGGATCGACCAGCGTGAAATCCCAGAGTTCTGCACCCTGATAAAAATCGGAAACGCCGGGGACGGTGAGTTTGAGCACAGTCTGCGCAATCGTATTCAGCATTCCGAAGCGCGCCACTTCGGATATGAACGGCAGAAATGCTGCAAAGAAATTACCGGCGCCTGAAGCATCGAGTGCAGCCGATATGAAATCCAGCACCGCATCTTCATAGGCAGTATCCGGAGCCGCCCAGCTCGAATGCGTCTTCGCTTCGCGTATCGACTTGACCATAGCGTTACGGATTCGCCGGGAATATTCGGCGAGCCCGGTCGCATCCGGCATGCCTGCCATCAGTTCCACCGGCCAGGTGCCGGCGAGCAATTGATAGAACAGATATTCGTCATTGCGGTCCGGGGGAGCCTTGCGTTCGAGGTCGCCGCGGCGGGCACGCAAAATGCTGCTCCAGCTTTGAACTTGCCGGTTCCATTCGTCAGGAATTTCGGACAGCACCGCCAGCCGCGCGCGGGTATCTTCACCCCGCTTTGTATCGTGTGTTGCCGTGCCGACCATTGCGTGCGGCCAGTGCTTCGCGCGTTCGGCATTGGCGTTGT
>JAGWSK010000397.1 GCA_028869355.1 Alphaproteobacteria bacterium
ACCGGCAAGGTCATTGATCATCCGGTGCAGGTGCTCAAGCCTGAAGAGCCGAAAGGCTTGCTTGAACTCAAACCCGATCCGGAAGGCAATGTCTGGGCGTCGATGATGTATCAGGGCGGCATTGCCAAACTGGACGTCAAAACCGGCAAGGTCACGACCTACAAAGTGCCGGAACAGTGGCAGGGACCGAACACGCAGGAATCCATGGTCTCGCCGGAACACTGGACCGTGGACGGCTATGTGTGGACCAATGATCAGCAGGACCATTCCATTCTTCGGCTGAATGTCCGGACCGGCGAATGGGAGGATCTCGGCGTCCTGCACGACCAGAATGGCAAAACGATCAACGGCTATGACATCCCGAGCGATGCCCAGAACAATCTTTATCTGCTGGAATTCGGCGGCACCAAGATCGGCCGTATCGATGCCAAGGCCAAGACGCTCTACACATGGGATCCGCAATTGCCGCACGCCCGTCCGCGCCGCGGCCATTTCGACGCGAACGGCGTGTTGTGGTACGCGGAATATGGTTCCAACGCGGTCGGCCGCTTCGATCCCAAGACCCAGAAGATCACCGAATGGCAGATGCCGGTGAAGTGGCAGATGCCCTATGATGCTTTGGATAATAAAAAGGGCGATGTCTACACCGGCTCGGTGATGAGCGACCGCGTTGTCCGGCTCGATCCCAAGACCGGCCAAAGCATCGTCTATCTGATGCCGTCATCGACCAATATCCGGCGCGTCAATTTCGATGACGCGCACAATGCGCTCTGGGTCGGATCAAATCACGGCCATCAGATCGTGAAGATGGAACCGCTCGACTGATTTCGCCCTCTCCGACTGGCGGAAGGAAATGAGTTACGCGGGTGCCGGGCAGTCCGGCACCCGTTTTTATTTCAAGGACATTGCCGTTGCTGCGGCTTGTGTTTGCGATCGGCCATAATTTGCGGAAATTGTGGTGGCGCGTGTCACGGCGCCGGACACTCGGCGTGCGCGTCATGCTGCATAAGGACCGCAAACTTCTGGTGGTCCGGCATCGTTACGGCGGGCCACTGATGTTGCCGGGCGGCGGCGTCGATCGCGCTGAAACCATGTGGGCCGCGGCACGCCGCGAATTGACCGAAGAAACCGGAATCCTCGATTGCGGTCCGCTGCATCTGGCCGGCGTTTACCTCCATCTCGCGCATGGCAGGCCGGATTACGTCGTGCTTTTCACGGGCGAATTGCCGGACGTTCTGCCAGAGTTTCCACCAACGACATTATCGGAAGTGGAATCAGTGCACGTCGCGACAGCGGATGCGAAGGATGAGACGCTCTCACCCGCGACACGACGGCGGATCGCCGAACTCCTCGACGGCGCACCGGCGAGCGAATGGTGGTAAGGAGAGGAGCGAGAAAATAGAAGCGAGATCGCTCGAAATACGCTGGCCGCATCCCACGCGCGCAAATCGCCTCCGGCGATTTGTCACCGCGCGTGGAGCCCTGAAGCGGCGCTCCGCCTACCTTCGCGCTTCTCGCTCCTCTTCACTCGCTCCTCGACAACTGGGCGGACGTGAGGGATTGCAGCGCCTCGAATGTCATGCCCGGAGCCAGGTCGACGACTTCAAAGCCGCGAGGTGTCACGTCGAGCACGGCAAGATTGGTGTAGACGCGCTTGACCACGCCTGCCGCGGTGAGCGGATAACTGCATCGTTCGACAATACGGCTGAGGCCGTCTTTCGTCGTGTGCTCCATCAGCGCCCAGAGGCGCTTTGCGCCCGCGGACAAATCCATTGCGCCGCCGACCGCCGGGATCACATCATTCTGCGACGTGGACCAGTTGGCGATGTCGCCGTTTTGCGCGACCTCATAGGCGCCGAGCACGCAGAGATCGATGTGACCGCCGCGGATCATGCCGAAGCTGTCGGCGTGATGAAAAAGCGATGCGCCCTTCAGCAGCGTGATGTTCTGCTTCGTGGCATTGATCAGCCAGGTGTCGATTTCATGTTTTGGCGGGACCGGGCCCATTCCAAGAACCCCGTTCTCGGAATGGAAGACGACCTCGCGGTCTTTCGGGATGTAATCGGGAATCAGCGTCGGCAGGCCGAGGCCGAGATTGACGTACCAGCCCTCGGGAATGTCGCCGGCAACGCGTGCCGCCATTTCGCTGCGGTTCAGTGGTTTCATACCAGTACTCATGCCTGGGGCGGATCGGGGCTATCAATCTGCACCACGCGATCGACAAAAATGCCAGGCGTCACGACCGTCTCCGGATCGAGTTCGCCCAATTCGGCCAGGTGGCGCGTCTGGACAATGGTGAGATCGGCCGCCATGGCCATCACCGGATTGAAATTCCGTCCGGTGCCGCGATAGATGAGATTGCCCCAGCGGTCGGCGCGCCAGGCCTGAATGAGCGCCACATCTGCGTGCAATGCGTGCTCCATGACATAGGTCCGCCCCTTGAATTCGCGGGTTTCCTTGCCGCGCGCCAGTTCGGTGCCGGCGGCCGTGGGCGTATAAAATGCCGGTATGCCGCACCCCGCCGCGCGGATGCGTTCGGCAAGCGTCCCCTGGGGCACGATCTCAAGCGCGATCTTGCCCGACCGATAGAGTTCCTCGAATGGCGGGGGCGCCGGGCGCGGAAAACTGCAGATCAGCTTCGCCACACGGCCGGTGGCAAACAAAAGTGGCAGGCTGGGTGAGCCAAATCCCGCATTGTTCGACACAATGGTCAGATCACGCGCATCGTGATGAAGAAGACCGCCGAGCAGCTCCTGCGGCTGACCGACCACGCCAAAGCCGCCCAAAAGGATCACGGCGCCGTCTTTGATCCCTTCAAGCGCGGCTTCGATATTGCGGACGCGTTTATCGATCACGAAATAACCGGTGGGTTCATCGAAACGCGTTTTGACCCGCTTCCCCGCGCCATGGCAAGAGACTCCCAAGGAATCATGATGTCATCCGATCCTTTCGCCGATCCGCTGGATGCCGCCTTTGGCGGGGCCGCGGCAGTGCCGCCTGCGCCCGCTGCCGAACCGGTCTATCTGCGCGGATTGAATCCCGAACAGCGCGAGGCCGTGCTGACGCTCGACGGGCCGGTGCTGGTGCTGGCCGGAGCAGGCACCGGCAAGACGCGGGTCCTGACCATCCGTCTTGCGCATATCCTCGCGACCCGGCGCGCCTGGCCGAATCAGATTCTTGCCGTCACCTTCACCAACAAGGCGGCGCGCGAAATGAAAGAGCGCATCGGCAGCCTGATCGGCGGGACAGTCGAAGGAATGCAATGGCTCGGGACATTCCATTCGATCGGCGCCCGCATTCTGCGGCACAATGCCGAGCTCGCCGGACTGAAACCGAATTTCACGATTCTCGATGCCGACGACCAGCTCCGGCTGATCAAACAAATTGTCGAAGCGGCAAATATTGACGAGAAACGCTGGCCGGCGCGCACCCTGGCCGACCAGATCGATGGCTGGAAAAACCGCGGACTTTCTCCGGCAGAGATTTCCGATGCCGACTCACAGGCCTTCGCCGGCAGGGGGCGAAAACTCTACGAGCAGTATCAGGCGCGGCTGAAATCGCTCAATGCTGCGGATTTTGGCGACCTTCTGCTCGACCCGATCTCGATCCTCAAGTCCCATCACGGGATTCTCGAAGACTACCGCCGCCGCTTCCGCTTTATCCTGGTGGACGAATATCAGGACACCAATGTCGCGCAATATCTCTGGCTACGGCTGCTCGCGGGCACCAACCGCAATATCTGCGTGGTCGGCGATGACGATCAGTCGATCTATGCCTGGCGCGGGGCCGAGG
>JAGWSK010000398.1 GCA_028869355.1 Alphaproteobacteria bacterium
TGCCCCTGGCTGCCGAAACCGATGATGGCGACCCGCTTGCCCTTGATCAGATTTATGTCGGCATCCCGATCATAATATACGCGCATTGACGTCCGTCCTTCCGGATCAAGGGTTCTTGAGTTGGCGGGTGAGGTGCGACGGTTGACTGTCCCGTGTCAATGCCAATTCAATTACATGGGGTCTGCGCCACGCGAAATTGCCGCCACTCCGGTGCGGCTGACCTCAACCAGGCCAAGTGGACGCATCAGTTCGATAAAGGCGTCGATCTTGTCCGGCGCGCCGGTGATCTCGAAGACAAAACTCGAGTGGGTGGTGTCGAGCGCCTTGGCACGGAAGACCTGCGACACGCGCATGGCTTCAACCCGCTTTTCCCCGGTGCCCGCAACCTTCAACAGCGCCATTTCGCGTTCGATCCCGGGTTTTTCGATAGTGATGTCCACGACCCGGTGGACGGGCACCAACCGACCAAGTTGCGCCTTGATTTGCTCGATCACCGCCGGCGTGCCGGAAGTCACCACAGTTATGCGCGAGGTATGCGCGGTGCGATCGACTTCGGCGACCGTGAGGCTTTCGATATTGTAGCCGCGGCCGGCGAACAGACCGATGACACGCGCCAACACGCCGGGCTCATTATCCACGGTCACCACCATGGTGTGACGTTCGCTGCGGTCATCCTGCGGTGGCATTGTCACACCATCATTTTGCCTTCGTCGGTGAGCTCGGGCTCTTCGTCCGCATCCGACAGAATCATTTCATCATGCGCCGCACCTGAAGGAATCATCGGGTAGCAATTTTCGTGCGGATCGACGCGGACATCGAACAGAACCGGCTTGCTCACCGAAATCATCGCCCGGATTTTGTCGTCCAGCTCATCGGGCTTTTCAGCGCGGAAGCCGATGGCGCCATAGGCTTCGGCCAGCTTGACGAAATCGGGCAGCGCCTCGGAATAGGAATGCGAATAGCGCCCGCCATGCAGCAATTCCTGCCACTGGCGCACCATGCCCATATATTCGTTGTTGAGAATGAATATCTTGATCGGCAGGTCGTACTGCACCGCGGTCGATAGTTCCTGCATCGTCATTTGGACCGAGGCTTCGCCCGCAATGTCGATGACGAGCGCGCCGGGATGGGCCATCTGCACGCCGACTGCGGCGGGCAGACCATAACCCATGGTGCCGAGACCACCGGATGTCATCCAGTGATTAGGCTCCTCGAACTTGAAGCGCTGGGCCGCCCACATCTGGTGCTGGCCGACCTCCGTCGTGATGTAAGTGTCGTGGCCGCGCGTCAGCGCATACAGCCGGTCGATCGCGTATTGCGGTTTGATCAGCTTTTTGGAGTTCCGGTAGGACAGTGAATTGCGTGCGCGCCACTCGCCGATCTGCTTCCACCACGAGCCCAACTCGGGATCGGCCGAAAGCTTCTCTTCCTTCCACACCGCGATCATCCGGCGGAGCGCGTGCGCGGCATCGGCGACGATCGGCAGATCGATCCGGATGTTCTTGTTGATCTGCGCAGGATCGATGTCGAGATGGATTTTTTTCGATCCGGGCGAGAAGGCATCGACACGCCCCGTGACGCGATCATCAAAGCGCGAGCCCAGCGCAATCATGAGATCACAGCGATTGGCCGAAAGATTGGCCTCGTAGGTGCCGTGCATCCCAATCAGGCCCAGCCATTGCGGATCGGACGCCGGATAGGCGCCCAATCCCATCAGGGTTGAGGTGATGGGAAAACCGGTGAGCTTCACCAGTTCACGCAGCAGCCGGCTGGCTTCGGGGCCGGAATTCACAATCCCGCCTCCGGTGTAGAACACCGGCCGCCGCGCAGCCGCCATCAAGTGCATGGCGGTGCGGATAGCGCCCTCATCTGGTTCGACTCTCGGATGATAGTCGCGCGGCGGCGTCTTGTCGGGGCCGAGATAGACCGCGCGCTTGAACTGCACGTCTTTTGGGATGTCGACAACCACCGGACCAGGTCTGCCGGTGGTGGCAATCTGGAATGCCTCGTGCATCACTCGCGGCAGATCTTTCACGTCCCGCACCAGCCAGTTGTGCTTCGTGCAAGGACGCGTGATGCCGACCGTGTCGCATTCCTGGAAGGCATCATTGCCGATCAGATGGGTGGCAACCTGACCGGTGATAACCACCAGTGGCACCGAATCCATCAGCGCGTCGGTCAGGCCGGTGACCACATTGGTCGCTCCGGGTCCCGAGGTGACCAGAACGACTCCAGGAAGCCCGGTCGAACGGGCATAGCCTTCCGCCGCATGGACGGCGCCCTGCTCATGGCGCACAAGGACGTGGACGAGTTCATTATTCTGAAACAGCGCATCATAGATCGGGAGTACCGCCCCGCCCGGATAGCCGAAAATATGCTTCACTCCGTGGTCCTTGAGGGCGCGGATGACGATCTCGGCGCCCGTCAGTTCGGCCGTAGCGGCGGCTTGGGTGGCGACTTTCTGATCCATGGTGCGCTCCTTAGCGCATTGAAACTATAGGATGATTAAAAACGAAAGGGGCGTTGCCGCCCCTTGGAAAACCGCGTTCACGGGAGCAAAGCGTTCAGCTTCGCCCGCGCCGCGGTCCGCTAAGTACCAGAATAATGCCCATATGCCGGAACTTAGGTGCGATGGCGGCAGCGGGTCAAGCGATTTCCCTTATAGCTCGCCAGCGATTGAAGACAGGTTATTGCCCGGCTCGGTCAGCCAGCGCCAGTCGGCCATGTAGCGGCGAAACCAGGTGAGCTGACGCCTGGCAAAACGGCGGGTTGCCATTTGCGCTTCGGCTATGGCCTGGTCGAGCCCCTGCTCGCCTTTGAGATAGCGTGACAGTTCCGGAAAGCCGAGCATGCGTGCGGCGGGGAGCGCGGGGTCAAGATCGCGCAGCGCGCGAACTTCATCCACCGCTCCATGGCTGATCATGCTGTCGAAGCGGCGATTGATCCGTTCGACCAGAAACTCGCGGCCGGGCGCGAGGACGAAGCGCGCCAGCTTCAGGCCCTGAAGGACCGGTTTGCCTGCGATCGCCTGCCACTGCGATAGCGGCCTGCCGGTTGCCTCAAGCACGTCGGCGGCTCGAAGCAGCCGCTGCGTGTCTGATGCGCGCAGCGCCGCCACTGCCGGATCGCGCTGCACGAGTTCGGCATAGAACTGCTCGCGTCCGATTGCCTCAAAGCGGCTCCGCACCAGCGCGCGAATGACAGCGGACACTTGCGGTATTGGCGACAAACCGCGGGTTAGCACATTGAAGTACAGGCCCGTGCCGCCGGCGAAAACGGCCACGCGCCCCGTCCGCACAATGGTGGCAAGCTCAGCTGCCGCCTCGTCCTGAAAACGTCCGGCGGAATAGCGCTCACTCGCGCTGACATGGCCATAGAGCCGGTGCGGGGCACGCGCCAATTCGTCCGCCGCCGGTTGACCGCTGAGAATCGGCAGTTCCGAATAGACCTGCATTGCATCGGTATTCACGATGACGCCGCCGATGCGCTCGGCCAAAGCCAGTGCCGCCGCCGACTTGCCCGCCGCCGTCGGCCCTGCAATAAGAACTGCATCTACAGACATTTTGCGCGCTCGCGGCCTCGACGGGCCGTTCGTTTATCATGAGGACTGCAGCCGTGGGCCCGCATTTTCCGTTGGTTCTGAATGTCAGCGCCGGTCGCCACGGGATTTCGCCCGACATGGCAGAATCCATCGGCGCGGCGGTTCGTTCCGCAGTTTTGGCCGCAGATACCGATTGGCTGGCGCCAGGAAAAGCATTTGATATTTCGTTCGCCGGCGATCCCGATGCCGTGCGTGCGGCCTTGCGGCAGTTGAACGACGAATGGCTGCTCGATGTGAACATCATCGCGGCCGCCAATCGCCGCAAGAAACTGCTCGTTGCCGATATGGATTCAACCATCATCTGCTGCGAATGCATCGATGAGCTGGCCGATATGGCGGGAATCAAGCCCAAAGTCGCGGCGATCACCGAACGCGCCATGCGCGGCGAGATCGACTTTCCCGCCGCATTGCGCGAACGCGTGGCGCTGCTGAATGGCCTCGCCGTTCGCGAATTGGACCGGGTTTACCGGGAACGCGTGCGGCTGAATCCCGGGGCGCGTATGATGACCGCAACCATGCGGGCGCATGGCGCGCGGACCTTGCTCGTATCGGGGGGTTTCACTTATTTCACGTCCCGGGTCGCGAGTGATGCAGGATTCGAGGAAACCCAGGGCAATCGCCTGCTGGATGACGGGGCGGTTCTGACCGGCAAGGTTGGCGAGCCAATTCTCGGGCGTGAAGCCAAACTGATGGCGCTGGAAGAAGCGGTTGCACGATTCAGAATCGGGCTCGATGATGCCGTCGCCATTGGCGACGGAGCAAACGATCTCGACATGATCCGCCGCGCAGGAATGGGGGTCGCGTATCACGCCAAGCCGGTGGTCGCCGCCGCCGCCGGATGCAGCATTTCACATGGCGATCTCAGCAGTGTGCTTTATCTGCAGGGCTATCGCGCAGGGGAATTCGTTTCGCCATGACTGCGAATTTCATCATTCGTCCGGGCATGGATGATGACGCGCCGGCACTGGCGGAAATTTTCCGGCGAAGTATTCGCGAGGTCGCAAGCCAGCACTATCGCCCGGCGCAAATCGAAGCCTGGGTGCGCTTCGCCGACGAAACCGACGCATGGCATCAGCGCATGCGTTCGCGTGAGGTCTGGGTTGCGGAGACTGACGGAAAACCTCTCGGATTCATTCAGTTCGAACCGCCGGATCATATCGATCTGACCTATGTGCATCCTGAGCATCAGCGGTGCGGCGTTGCTTCAGCGCTATTGGCAAAGATTGAAGCGGTCGCACGCTCCAGCGGCGTTCCCGCATTGACTGTGGAAGCCAGCATCACCTCGCGGCCGTTTTTTGCGGCGTGCGGATTCGAAATCATTGCACCGCAGATCGTGACTGCGCGCGGTCAGGATTTCCTGAATTACCGGATGAGAAAAAACTTAGCCTGAGCGCTACCGGGGCAGCCCGCTACGGCAGGACGATGGCGATGAAGGTGAGTTCGCCGCCGCGGCTGACCTCAAGCAGCACCTTCTTGTGGCCGGCCTTGCGCTCGGCATCGAGCTTCGCCGTGACTTCGTCCGGTGAGCTGACTTTCTGCTGCGCCACTTCGGTGATCACATCGCCGGCGCGGATATTCTTCTGGCCGGCCGGACTGTCCGAATCGACATCGGTGACGACCACGCCCGCAACCTTGTCGTCAAGGTGATAGCGGCGGCGCGCCTCCTGCGATACCGGCGCGAGCGTCATGCCGAGATTGACGGCCGGCGACGGCTTCGGCGCCGCGCCCGCTTTGGCCGGCCGGTCGGCGCTGGCAACTCGCTCGTCTTCGGCCAGCTTCTGAACCGTAATCGGCAAATTCTTGTGCCGGCCCTTGCGCAGAACCTCGATGCTCACGGTCTTGCCGATTTGCGCATCGGCCACCATGCGGGGCAAAGCGCGATTATCGGCGACGGGTTTGCCGTCCCAGGTGAGCACAACATCGCCGTTCTGCACGCCTGCCTTTGCGGCGGGACCGTTTGCGGTCAAGCCCGCGATCAGTGCACCCTGGGCCTTCGGCAGTCCGACGGACTCAGCGATATCATCGGAAACCGGCTGGATACGAATGCCGATCCAGCCGCGCGCGATTTTTCCCGACTTTTGCAACTGCGCGATAATGTTGCGGGCGGAATCGGATGGAATGGCAAAACCAATGCCGACCGAGCCGCCGCTCGGTGAATAGATCGCCGAGTTAATTCCGATCACGTCGCCATCCATATTGAACAGCGGACCGCCGGAATTTCCTTTATTGATCGGCGCATCGGTCTGGATGAAGTCATCATAGGGCCCCTCATTGATGTCGCGGTTGCGCGCCGACACGATGCCCGTCGTCACCGTGGTTCCGACGCCGAACGGATCACCGATCGCCATCACAAGATCGCCGATACGCGCTTTGTCCGAATCGCCCCATCTCGCGACATGAAGCGGCTGCTTGGAATTGACCTTCAGCACCGCAAGATCGGTTGTCTGGTCGCGGCCGATCAGCGTCGCGGGCATTGACGTGCCATCGCTGAGGATGACGGTGATTTCGTCGGCGCCCTCGATGACATGGTTGTTGGTCACGATGTAACCGGCCGGATCGATGATGAATCCGGAGCCGAGCGACTGCACGCGGCGCGGCCGATTGTTCCGGTCCGAGAACTCCTTGAAGAATTCATCCAGCGGCGACCCCTGGGGCGCCTGTGGCTCGGGCCCGTTATCGGTTGCGACGCGCCTCAGCGTCTGCGTGGTCGAGATGTTGACAACCATGGGCAGCAGCCGTTCGGCGAGATCGGCAAAGCCTTGCGGATGCGCCGCGATACTGGGCGGCACCGCTATGACGGGGGCCACAGCCGGTCGCGCCACGGGCGCAGCAGCCGGTCGCGCCGGAGGCACCGCTGATGTTGCCGCATCGCTGCCGGATAGCGCGAGCGCGCTGACCGCAAGTGTGGAAGCCAGTCCGGTGATGGCGAGTGAAGCCTTGCGCATGAAGAATTCCCTTGGGTCTCGGGCAAAATCGGCAGCCACTATCATGCTCTCGCCGCTGACACGCGGCAAGGCAGTTTGGGACCAATCACCCCGCCTGAGCGGCGACTTACCTCCGGGCGGCGGCAGTTGAACCGGCGCCGAAATAGCGGAAAAATTCGCTATCCGGTGAGAGAATCACGGTGGTGTTGTCGCCCTTGAGCGAGGCCTGATAAGCACCCATCGAGCGATAGAAGGCGAAGAAGTCCGGATCCTGCCCGAAGGCCTGGGCGTAGACGCGGTTTTTCTCCGCGTCGCCTTCGCCGCGGGTGATTTCCGCCTGACGCGTAGCCTCGGCGACAATGACGGTTGCGTCGCGGTCGGCCTTGCTGCGGATTTCCTGCGAAATCTGTTCGCCCTGTGCGCGATATTCATTGGCTTCGCGCACGCGCTCCTGGGTCATTCGCCGGTAAATCGCATCGCTGTTCTGTTGCGGCAGATCGGCATGGCGGATGCGGACATCGACAACCTGAATGCCAAAGCCTTTGGCTTCGGCATTCATCCCATCGCGGATATCGACCATAAGCTTGGCGCGTTCGCCGGAAAGCACCGCGGCAAAGCTCTGGGAACCCAGTATGCGGCGCACATTTGAGCCCAGAATTGGCGTCAACCGCACATTGGCAAGATCTTCATCGGTGAGCGCCTGATAGAACCGCAGCGGATCGGTAATGCGCCAGCGGGCAAAGGCATCGACGACCAGGCGCTTGCGGTCCTGGGCGATGACTTCTTCGGCCGGAAGGTCGAGAACAAGCACGCGCTTGTCGAGATACAGCACGTTCTGGAACGGCCAGGGCAGCTTCGCGTGCAGACCTGGCGTGGTGACGACCTCGCGCGGTTCACCGACCTGAAGCACAATAGCCTGTTGGGTCTGGTGGACCGTGAACAGCGAGGTCATTGCGATGGCGATGACCACGATGGCGGTAACGCCGGCACCAATGAGATAATTGTTGCTGTAGCTTTTCATCGCGCAGCTCCTCCCGCATCAGCCACCGGGCCGTTTGCCGTCCGCGGCGCCGTCGCCGGGTTCTGTTTAAGCTCTGGCAGCGGCAGATAAGGCAGCACGCTGGAACTGTTCTTGCTGTCGAGGATGACTTTGTTGGTGCCGGCCAGGATGTCGCGCATGGTGTCGAGATAAATGCGCCTGCGCGTCACCTCGGGCGCCTTTTTGTACTGCTCGTAAACCGAGGTGAAGCGCGCTGCCTCGCCCTGGGCTTCGGCGATCACCTGCTGTTTGTAGCCTTCTGCCTGCTGCACAACACGTGCCGCTTGTCCGCGCGCCTCGGGCACGACCTTGTTGGCATAGGCTTCGGCCTCGTTGCGCATGCGGTCCTGGTCGGTGATGGCCGCCTGAACGTCGCGATATGCCTCAATCACCTGCGCGGGCGGATCCGCCTTCAACATCTGGACGCGCGTGACGGTGACGCCGGCGCCATATGAATTAAGGATGCGCTGCATGAGATCACGGACTCCGTCCTGAATCGGCTCGCGGTCCGCGGTGAGGATTGGTTCGATCTTGTTTTTGCCGACCACTTCGCGCATGGCGCTTTCGGCCACGGCCCTGATAGTCCCGTCCTGTTGCCCGTCGGGATTCTGGACATTGAACAGGAACTGGGCGGCGTCGTTGATGACCCAGAAAACCGTGAAGTTGATGTCGACGATGTTCTCGTCACCGGTCAACATCAGGCTTTCTTCCGGCACATCGCGAGTGCCCTCGGCACTGCCGATGCGATAGCCGATATTGAGCTGATTCTCGCGCGTGACCTTCGGCGTTTCGACGGTCTCGATCGGCCACGGGAAATGGTAATTGATCCCGGGCGTGGTCTTGCCGATATAAGCACCGAAACGCAGCACGACGCCCTGCTCCTCAGGATCGACCACATAGATGCCGGATGCAAGCCAAACGGCGACGACAATCGCTGCGCCCACTATTGCACCGCCGCCGCGGAAATTTCGCGGCAAGACCCGGCGCAAGCGTTCCTGACCGCGCCTCAACAGATCTTCGAGATCGGGCCGCGGACCGCCACCCGTGGGACCATTGCCCCATGGGCCGCGGTTTGATCCGCCGGGCCTTCCGCCCCCGGACTGATTGCTCCAAGGCATGTGCTTATCCTCAGCCTGGTCGCCTCGCTTCACGGTAAAGAAAAGCCGCCATCATTGGCTTCGACCGGCGCGGCATATATATGGTGTTACCGGCAGTTAAGGCAATTCAAGAGAGATTTATGGCCGCTCCGACCGAAGCGGATATCGTCAAGGCATTGGAGAAAATCAGGGATCCGGCATCCGGGCGAAACGTCGTCGAAGCCGGGCTGATCGAAGGCATCTCCGTCCGCGGCCGGCATGCGAGCTTCACGATTGAGGTACCCGCGGCGCGAGGCGCATCGGCCGAACCGCTGCGCAAAAGCTGCGAAGACGCCGTCGCGCAAATCCCCGGAATCCTGTCGGTCACAGCGGTTTTGACCGCACATCGCGAGGGTCACCCGCGCGCTGCCGCATCCCGCGGACATGCGCATGACCATGGCGCGGCGCCAACCGGGCGTTCCGTACCGGGTGTGACGTCCATAATTGCGGTCGCCTCCGGGAAAGGCGGCGTCGGAAAATCGACAGTGGCGGTCAATCTCGCTCTTGGACTCGCGGCGCTCGGGCTGAAAACGGGGCTGCTGGATTGCGATATTTATGGCCCATCGGTTCCGAAACTCATGGGCATCAGCGAAA
>JAGWSK010000399.1 GCA_028869355.1 Alphaproteobacteria bacterium
AACGAGGCTGCGCACGGCTGTTTCGAGCAGGCGCTGAAGATCAATCCGCAACATTTCAACGCGCTGATCTATCGGGGCATCATGCTCGAACTGCTCGACAGACCGCCGGACGCATTGGACAGCTACAACGCCGCGCTCGCTTTGCAGCCCGAACATCCGGATGTCCTGTTCAATCGCAGCAGCACGCTGATGTCGCTCGGCCGCTACGGCGAGGTCATCGCGGATTGCGACAAGATTCTAAAGGCGAACCCGCATTACAGATACGCCTGCGGAATGAGGCTTTATGCCAGGCTGCATGCCTGCGACTGGAACAATCACGATTCGGAAATCGGGCAAGCGATGGAAGCACAGCAGGCCGGATATCCCGTGCTGCAACCCCTTCAGGCGGTGGCAATGCTGACTTCCGGCAAAGACCTGCTCGAAAGTTCACGCATTTGGGTCGCACAGCAATTTCCTCCGCCGGCGCAGCCACTGTGGCGCAGCGAAATCTACCGGCATGGCCGCATCCGCGTGGCTTATGTTTCTGCCGATTTCGGTGAACATCCGGTGATGACCCTGGCGGCCGGCGTATTCGAACGGCACGACCGTGGAGAATTCGAACTGACGGCGATCTCGACCCGGCCGCACAGGAACGGGCCCATGCGGCAAAGGCTGCAGGATGCATTCGATCGGTTCCTCGATCTCAGCAATCATAGCGGCGGCGAAATCGCCAAAGTTATCCGCGATCTGGAAATCGACATCGTCGTCGATCTGATGGGACATACGCAGGGAGCGCCAACTTCGGTATTCGCCCAGCGCGCCGCACCGGTTCAGGTGGAATGGCTCGGATTTCCCGGCACGTCCGGCGCCCCGTATATCGATTACATCATTGCCGACCGGATAGTGATCCCGGATGACCAGGAAAGCTGTTACAGCGAGAAAATCGCCTGGCTGCCGAACAGTTGCTTTCCCACCGACAACAAGCGCGCACTGCCGCAAGCACCCTCCCGGCAGGATGCCGGACTTCCCGACAGCGGCTTTATCTTCTGCAATTTCGGAAAGCCGCTGAAATTCGCGCCGGATGTGTTCGCGGTCTGGATGCGCCTGCTCAAGGAAATCCCCGACAGCATTTTGTGGCTCGCCCATTGTGAGAGCGAGACCGCCGGCAATCTGCAGCGTAGCGCCGAGGTGCATGGTGTCGATTCTGGGCGGATTTGCTTTGCGCCATTTCTCGATTCGCCCGATGCGCATCTCGCGCGAATCGGACTTGCCGATCTATATCTCGACACATTTCCCTACAATGCCCACGCCACAGCGTGCGAGTTTCTGTGGGCCGGTGTGCCGGTACTGACGCTCTGCGGCGGCGGCTATGCCGGACGCGCGGGCGCCAGTATTCTGACGGCAGCAGGGTTGGGCAATTTGATCACCCATTCACTCGGTGATTACGAAGATCGGGCGCTGCAACTTGCCAAAGATGCGGGGGAATTGCGGTCAATCAAAGCCATGCTCGCCCGCAACCACAATCGTTGTCCCCTGTTCGATACACCGCGCTTCACCCGCAATCTTGAGCGCACATACGCTGCACTGTGGAAGCGGTATCAAGCGCGTGACGCGCCGAGAAGTTTTGCCGTCGAGGATTATGGCGCGTGATGAGCGAACAGATCATCCGCACCGCATACGCTCTGCATCAGTCTGGCAAGCATGAACAGGCCGCACAGCTTTATGACCAGGTCCTCCAAAAAGAGCCGGGCAACATCCAGACGCTTTTTCTGTCGGGCATGCTCGTTTATCAACGCGGCGACTTCGGAACCGCGCTCACACGTTTCGATCACATTCTCGCGCTGAACCCGGCACATTATGATGCGCATGCCGCGCGCGGCGCAGTGTTGTCCAGCCTCGGCCGCCATCACGACGCGCTCGCGGCCTATCATCGCGCGCAGCAACTCCGCCCTGGATCGGCGCAGGTTTACAACAACTGCGGCAATTCGCTATTCGCATTGGGCCGCCGTGAAGAAGCGCTGGAAAGCTACGACCGGGCGCTGAAACAGAATCCCGCCTATGCCGACGCCTGGTGCAATCGCGCAATTCTGCTGATGGAGGCGTCGCGCCTGCAGGAAGCCTTGGACAGCTTCCAGAAAGCCATCGGCCTTCGTCCTGCCTACGGCGATGCATGGGAAGGCTGCGCTACGGTGCTGACCAGACTCGATCATCGCGCCGATGCCATTCGTGCTTATGACCGCGCGATTGCGCTCAAGGGACCGCAACCGCAACTGCTCTATAACCGCGGCAACGCGCATGCGATCCTGAAAAATTATCAGGCTGCGATCGCCGATTGCGAACAGGCGCTCGCCGCCGATCCGGACTATCCATATGCCCGTGGCGTGCTCGCCCATGCCAGGATGCAGATCTGTGAATGGCATGGCCTGGAACCGCAGATGCAGGAAATTGCAGCAGGTCTTCAGGCCGGCAAACGCGTGATCACACCATTCAACCTGAAGGCTCTGTCCGATTCGGCGGAGTTGCACCTTCGCTGCGCCGAACTCTGGACCGCACATGAATGCCCGCCCGCACCGCAGCGAATGGCGCCGGCGCAGGTCTATGACCACCGGCGGATTCGCATTGCTTATGTATCGGGTGATTTCGCCAACACCGCCGTCGCCGGATTGATGGCGCCGGTGTTCGAATCACACGACCGCGAATGCTTTGAAACCATTGCGGTGTCGTTTGGCCCGCCCGATCACTGCGTGATGCGAACCCGGCTGGAATCGGCATTCGAGAAATTCGTCGATGTTGCCGGACAGAGTGATGTCGCGATCGCCGAGTGGCTGCGGCGGGCCGAAATCGATATCGCCGTCGATCTCATGGGTTTCACCGGCCAATGCCGCAGCGCGATCTTTGCCCACCGGCCCGCGCCGGTTCAGGTCAATTATCTCGGATTCTCCGGCAGCCTCGGCGCGCCTTATTACGATTATATCATCGCCGATCGCACCGTCATTCCCGCCGAACATGCGCGGTTTTATGCCGAACAGCCGGTATTGCTGCCGCACTGCTATTTGCCGGCCGATCCGGCGCGTTTGAGCATGGGCCGCACCTCGACACGCAGGGCGGCAGGCCTGCCGGATCAGGGAATCGTCTTCGCCTCGTTCAACAATACCTACAAATTTGCTCCGGATGTTTTTGCGGTCTGGATGCGGCTGCTGCGCGCGATCGAGGACAGCGTGTTGTGGTTGCCGGAAGGAAATTCCGACGCCCGCGTCAATCTCATCCGCGAGGCGCTCGCCAGGGGTGTGGCCGGCGAGAGACTCATTTTCGCACCGCCCGTGCCCGCGATCGAAGACCATCTGGCGCGCCTCGCCCTTGCCGATATCTTTCTCGACACCGCACCATACAATTCCCACAGCGCGGCAATTGATGCGCTGACCGCCGGCCTTCCGATCGTGACGGTGCTCGGCAACAGTTTTGCCAGCCGGGTTGCGGCGAGCGCAGTCAAGGCAGCAGGTTTCCCGCAACTCGTGACCAACTCGCTCGACGAATATGAGAGACTTGCGCTCGAACTGGCGCGCGATGTTCCACGTCTGGCGCAACTGAAACAGCAACTTGCAGCACGGCTGCCCGTTTCACCACTGTTCGACGTGCGCAGCTTCACCCGCGATCTCGAACGAGCCTATGGCGCGATGTACGACCGCAGCCGCGCCGGATTGCCCCCCACCGCGTTCTCGGTCCCTTCATGACAAAGGCGCTCGGTGACGTTTCACTGCGATAGCGCGAATTGAGGAAAATCTGCCCATGACATTTCACTACGATAAAGCCGGTCGGAAGGTTGTCGATAACGAAACGTTGGCGGAAATATTTCAGAAGGGACAACAAGAGGTTAATCTCTGGCGATTCGTATTTTTCGACCCGAGATCGACAGTCCGCTCGGGTCTTGGTCCAGTCTCGGGTTTTGGTCCAGGCGAAGTAGCTTTTTACGTCAGCCCAATCCATCGCGTAGAAAAAGTGACAACCCAAGATGGGGTGACGATCACCAACATCTTGTTGCTGGGTGTGAAAATCGATCGACGAACACTTGCAGCATCGTTTGAACGGTATGTAAAGAGCGATGCGCGGACGTTCGATTCGGTTTGCGATCTGATCCGACGCGGGTTCCGTGAGTGGTTCCTCGCGAGGGACGGAATAGAAGAAGCGGCGGTGCTCATTGAGTGAGTGCCCTGTAGGCGAGACCCAAATACGTACAACAAGCCCAGGCGATTTAGCGACTCTGAAGTTGACACCGCAGTCGAACATATCAAGACCAGAAATCCAGGTTTGTGGTCTGAATTGGTGAGCTTGGAACGCCAAAGGACAGCAATAGATGCTATATGGCCCACGCTTGTTAAGTTGCTGAACAAGACAAACGTCGCTAAAAATCCGTCCGAGCTTGCTCATCTAATAATGGCCGTGCGACGCGTTGCTGTGGCGGAGTCAGTAGATGCAAGGGAGGGCGGTTAACAGCCAGCTGATGATTATGGGCGCTGTAGAAATTGAGGCGACGCAAGGGACGTTTCCGGACGCTGGTATTATTTCTGACTGGATTAACGGTAATGACATGGCTTGCCAAAAACGGCGGGTCGGCAAAATGGTTAGTCCGATTGACGTTGTCCCCAACTTTCATCTAGCGGTGACTTGAGCCTGGCGGTTGGTCTCCTGAGGTTTGAATTGGACATCATTCTGCGCGCGCACAGACCTGATGATTCAAGACGTACTTCGAGACAGAGGTATATGGCATGGCTAATGCATGGGTACCAAGGACATTCAGTGATGCTGAAGTTTTGGCAGCCGTCGACTTTGTAAAATCACGGCGATCGGATATCTGGAACCGCATGGTCGAACACGAACGACTCGATGAAGGCTACAAAGATATTGCCCGTGAACTTCTTGATCTGCTGAACGCCCACCGTCCAGAGCTTGTCCTCGCCGATAAGACTCGGCTTCGCTTTCAAATGCGACGCATCGCGCGCCTCGAAGCAGGAAAACCTGTTTAATTCAAAGTTGAATGAGGAGAGGTGGATGTATGCCCGCACTCAAAGCGTATGTGTCGCTGAACACTGTCGGCATCACCGATCAGGTCTATTACGAACTAACAACAGATCTAGACTTCGCAAAGGATGTAGCAATTGAACAACTAGTGCGGCCTTTGCCGAACCGGTCGGGCGCACCGGTCGGGGCAGTCTGATCAGCCCGGGGCCGGGCCTTCAGTGACGCGGACCAGATTGTCCGGATGAATCCACTTCTTGAACGCCGCCTGAATCTGGGCCGGTGTCATCGCGACGTAATGCTGCGCCGCAATCGTCGGCTCGTCTGGTGGTAAATCCAGATCCCACCGTCCAGCGAGACCGCGTGCGATATTCCTCACGCTCGACTCGCCCAACGGAATCTGGCGGATCATCAGCGCCTTGACGCGCTGCAATTCGTCGGCGCCCACCGGCTGATTCTGCATACGCTTCAATTCCTCCACCACCATGGCTTCGGCCTTCGAGACATTTTGCGGATCGCAGGCATAGTCCACGAAGTAATTGCCGCGCGTCCGGCCGGAATTGACATCCGAGCCGACCGAATAAACGAGGCCGGCATTTTTGCGCAGATCGATCGACAACCGCGTCGAATAGAAGCTGCCGCCCAGCACCGCGCTGCCCATATCGAGAGCGTAATAGTCCGGATCCGACCGCGTGAGCCCGATGGTTTCGGCCAAGACCACCTGGTCCTGCACCCGGCTCTGGTCCGGCACCGCAACCACATCGGCCTTGTTCACCGGAACCACGGGCAAGTCCGTCGGCGGCTTCGGACCGGTCGCGGTCCACGAGCCGAAATACTTTTCCACCACCTGGCGGGCGCGTTCGGGCGTGACATTGCCGACAACGACAATTGTGGTCAGATCGGGCCGGAAGGCGATGCGGTAGTAGTTCTTCACGTCATCGAGCGTGATCGAGCGCACCGTTTCCGGGCTCGGTTCGCGCAAACTCGGATCGCCTTTGGGAAAAAGCGCCTCGCGCAACGCGCGTTGCGTCAGATAACCGGGGCTCTTCAATTGGGCGGCGACAACCCGCGCCGCCTGGCCCTTGGTGATCTGCAGCGCCTGCTCGGGAAACGCCGGGTGCAGTTCGTTTTGCGCGAGCAAATCCATGCCGCGATCGAGATCGCGCGACAGCACCTGCAGGCTGAAATCCGTGCCCGCAGTTTCTTCGGCGCCGATCTGGTCGAGTGCTTCCTGGAAAGCGATGCGATCGAGCTTCTGGCTGCCATAGTTGAACAGGTCGCCGATCACCTGCGACATGCCTTCCTTGCCTTGCGGCACCTCCAGCTCCGAACGGTTCCGGATATGTCCGTATACCATCACACTGTCGCTGACATTTTCCGGCTGCACCATCAGCGTGAGCCCGTTCGGCAACGTGCTGATCACCGGATGCACCGTTGATTTCGGTACATTGAGGCGCTGCAGCGCGCTTTCCGCCCAGTCCGGCAATGCGGTCGGCTTTGCCTCGCCCAGCGAAATATTTTCCTGGCCGCCAAATCCGTTCGAGGCAACCGGCTGGCCGCCGCCGCGCGGCGTCAACACCGCAGCGAGTGCGTGATCCGGATCAAGATATTGGTGCGCGACGCGGTTAACATCGGCAACCGTGACTTTCTTGATGCGTTCGAGGTCTTCATCGGGCGAGCGCAGGTGATACACCGCAACCGCCTCCGACCAGACATTGGCGAGTCCCTCGATGGAGTTTTTCTCGAATTCGGCCT
>JAGWSK010000400.1 GCA_028869355.1 Alphaproteobacteria bacterium
CCGGCGTGCCGCGGCTTGGCGGCGCAAATGGTGCGGGCGAGTGGGGCGCCTGCGATCCTGCAAATCCAAGGAACCGGCGGCGGCGCTGTTCGCTGCTGGTCCGCCGCGGCGCGACCGCGGTTCTGGTCGACACTTCGCCGGACTTGCGCGAGCAGCTGCTCGCGGCGCGGTGTTCGCGGCTGGATGCGGTTTTGATCACCCATCCGCATGCGGACCAGATCAACGGCATTGATGATCTGCGCCCGTTGACCTTCGGGCATGGCCGGCGAATTCCGATCCATGGCGATCGCGCGACCATGGAGCATGTGCAACGGCAATTCGCCTATTGCTTTGAACCGATGAATGGCTATCCGGCGATTGCAACCGCGCATGTGCTTTCGGAGCCCTTCAGCGAAATTCGAATCGCCGGGGAAGATGGTGAAATTCCGGCCATGGCCTTCTGGCAGCGGCACGGGCCGATTGACTCGCTGGGCTACCGCTTCGGGGGATTGGCCTATTCGAGCGACGTCGTCGAACTTGATGATGCTGCCTTCGCGGTGCTCGCCGGCGTCGATACCTGGATCGTGGATTCGTTGCGCTATCACCGGCATCCGACGCACGCCAATGTCGAAACGGCTTTGCGCTGGATCACCCGCGTCAAACCGCGTCACGCCGTCCTGACGAATCTCAACATCGACATCGACTACGCCAGGCTGAAGTCCGAACTGCCGGATGGCGTTGAACCGGCCTATGACGGCATGGTGCTGAGCGTACCGATGTGAATCTTGGCGCAGGATGAAATCAGATGGCGTCGCCGACTTTCCTCTCCCCCTGTGAGGGAGAGGGCGGCGCGCCCGCGCTTGCGTTTCTTGCAAGCGCGCTTTGGCGCGCCGGGTGAGGGGTGCGTTTTGAGCAATATTGATCGCACCTGATGCGAACTAAACCAAACGTGGTTACGTCCACAGCGCGCGGGTGGCGAGGCGGGCGCCTTCCGACAGGCTCCTGAATTTTTCCCAGACGATGGAGGGATGCACCTCGGGTACGGCGCGCGGCATCGAAGCAAAACCGCAATCTGCGCCGGCGATGACATTCTCGCGCCCGACAATGCGGGCGAAACGCTGAATGCGTTCGGACACCAGCTCCGGATGTTCGACCAGCACGGTACAATGGCTGATGACGCCGGGAATGATCGCTTTTCCGGGTGGCAGCTTGACCGCCTCCCACAGCCGCCACTCGTGTTCGTGGCGCGGATTTGCGGCTTCGAACGAATAGAAATTGGCGCGGATCTTGAGCACGATGTCGATCAGATGTTTGAACTCGAGGTCGTAGACGCGCGGGCCCATATTGATGCCGTAGCAGGTATGGTGACGGATGCGTTCGACCGGCAGGTCACGCAGCGTGTGGTTGAGGATTTCCACGTAATGATCGGCCCAGCGCCTTACATCGTCGACGCTGAGCGCGGGCTCCAGCATGTAGTGCATCGCCAGATGCGGATCGTCGATCTGCAGCATGAATCCGGCCGCGATGATCGCCTGATACTCCTCACGCATGGCTTCCCCGATGGCGAGCAGGAAGTCGTCATCTGACGGGTAGTACCGGTTCAGGTGATAGCGGTGAATCTGGCCCGGCGAGACTGCCGGCATGAACACGTCTTCGACCTGCACATTCTTCAGGGCCGCTTTCAGGTTGGCGATATCCGTCTCAAGCTGCTTCTGGCCGATATAGCGGATCGGCCCGGTGCAGAGCATCGGCGCCGGCCGTGAGCCGGAATGTCCTCCGGCATAGAATTCGGGGAAGGCGCGCTTTTCGCGGGTGTCGAGTTGCGCAGGATTGTCGGTGCGCGCCTCCATGCCCGCGAGGCGTTCGTGAATGTAAGTGATGAACCCAGGCTTGGACTGTTCACCATCATCGACAATGTCGATGCCGCACTGCGCCTGGCGATGGACGATATCGTCCACGGCTTTGTGGACCGCGGCTGCGTAACCGGGCTGAGACCCGCCTCCCGCCATCATCTCGGACAGCGCGTCCGGCCGGGGCAGGCTGCCGACATGGGTTGTGAGGATTCGCCGATAGCGCTGGGCTTCAATGCTCATGGGTCATCCTTACGTACAAGCACAATCCGGAACTCGTGGTACTTTGCTTCGAGAATGCCGTTAAGCGCGAGAAGCAGGACTCCCAATTGGCCGAGAATCGCAAGAGCCAACTCGGCAATGCGAACTGCTCCCTGAACCGGGATACCCAAAAGCGCGAACGCGGAATTCAGAAAGTAGAGCAGAACGACGAGAAGTACTGATCCGGCAATCAAACGAAAAAGCAGAGCCCACCAGATCGCTGCCAGTCGCCCTGGAGTCAGTTTCACTTCTTCCATGAGTACTACTCCCCAATCCAGGCCGTGCGAACATAGGCATGAGGATCGGCGTGGCCCGTTTTATCTGCGCGAAGCTGATTTTCGAGCCGATCCGCGGGCCTGTCCTGTCCGATTTAATTTGGGTTTCTGCGCCGCGTCCAGAGCGTTGGCTTTACGTCATCCACGAACTGACCATCCCAGATTGCCAGTGCAACGCCGAACAAGCCGAAGACGATCAACACGGCGATACCGTCTTCGGTGCCGGTGAGAATTCGGACAGTGTGGCTGCCCAATAGAAGATCGGCCAGGCCCGCAATCAGCATTGGGATGCCTACGCCGACCCCGAAGCAAAAAAGGACTTTGAAGAAAGCAACGCCGATGCCGTGTCCCACCGTGTCGATGACGCTGGCGGGGCGCTTTTCACCTTTAGGACCTTTGAGCATGGGATTATCTTCGCACGGCTTCGATTCGGGGGGTATTCTCGACCAATTCGGAACCCTGTATCTCGCGCCTACCGGCATTCTTGAAGCAAGCTACTCCGAATTCCGAATTGATTTCAAACTGAGGTCGCGCTTGGAAAAGCTCAGGGAGTTTTTGGGACAAGCCACGATTTACCGGCTTGAAGCTGAAGCTACGACCGATGCGGATATGCGCGTAATACTTTTGAGATTGGCTGACGCGTGGGATCAGCTTGCGCACAACCGGGAGCGGCTATTGCGGCGCAAGAACGCGCCGGAGCAGTAGGCACCCGGCGCGATCGGTCGGGTTAGCGGACGCGCGCAGCCGCCGGTTTTGCTTTTGGGACTCCTTTGCCCGACTCGGTTTATCTTTGACCCGCGGACGCTTTGCAGCGTGCGCTGTGGGCGCGTTTTCAGCATCCGTAACAGGATTGGGTCTTGTTCCGATAACAGGGGCGACTTGGGCAATGGTCACTCGCGTCCGGACGGTCCACGAGCGGTTTCCCGACGAAATGAGAATAATCGGGCAACTGCTGACCGACTACGGCGAATTGGAAATGTCCCTCATGAGCTGCGTTCAGGTTGTGCGCGACGATTTGGACGGCGTCATCAAAGCGATGTTCCGGCCGCGCGGCGAAACGCAGCGCATAGATATTGCCGACGGCCTTGGGCGCAGCAGCTACGAAAAATGGGGCCTGGGAACGGAATTCGCCATGGCTATTGACGCCACGCGGCACGCCCTCAAAATCCGCAACCAATACTCTCACTGCGTTTGGCAGGCGAACGTCAACGAACTCAAATTCGCCGCATTGGAAGAACTGGCCTTTGATAACCAGCCGCTCTCCGGCCTGGATGATTTGGCGTTCAGGGAAATCACGCTTGATCTGCTAACAGAGCAATACGCCTATTTCGTCTACACCGACCATTTGCTTCGGTGGGTGAATTACGAAGGCCGGGCGCTGGCAAAGAAGATTACTTCAGCCAATCTGCTTTCAAAGCCAAAACCACTGGCGCAGCCGTATCTCTGCGTTCCATAGGCGGAACATGGCAATCGGCACAACGCCTCAGTGAACGGACTTCGCCTCAAGCGGCGCCGATTACGCCGGCAGGACGTTTTTCACCTTTCAAACTGGCCCACCACCGGCGCCTATCTTCTGCGCCGGTAAGAAGCGGCCAGATGCCATGGCCACCATCCTTCACCACTATGCGCGTAGTGATCAGCAGCGCGTTCAAACGGCGTTGGGGAGGGCAGGAGAAGTGTTACCAGGTATACAGGCAAAAACAGCGGGCCAAGCACCTGGTATTGCCACGTATGGGCCTCCTCGTGCTTGCCCAAATGCACTGTGCGAACCTGCGGAAGCGGAAGCCGGCGTTTGGCACACGCCGCGCATTCATAGGTCATGACCGCCCGGTTCAAGTCAGTGTGCGGACTAAGAATAACGTTGCCCAGTACGAACGCACGCTTTGCCAAAGGATAGTTGTGGAAGACGATGGCATTATGAGCGATTTCGCAACGGGAGCCGGTCAGCAGGAACGGAACTCCGATCACGACACCCATGCAGGTGTAAGGAAGAGCCCAGAATTTTCCGAGTGCATCAAGAAAGAACAGCGCTGAGCGCTTTCGTGGTAGCACCTAAGAAGCGCGTCCGGCCACGTCGCCGCGTTTGGCCTTCGACCGAACCCGCCGAGTCGCTTTAGATTTCTGCTTCTCCGGTGTGTGGGGCGAGTGCGGCGTTCTGGGAAAGTGCCGCACTGCTCTCTCAAATTCTGGCTCCTTGGTTTTATCCATTTTTTCGCACTTAGGCATCGGCCTTCACAGGAATGGCGCAGATGGCAACCACACCGCAAATAAACGCCATGCATTTGTACGGCAACCTAATGGCCGAAGTGAAATTGCGGATTAGTTCGATTCAGTCCGTTACCGCCAACCAAATGCCGCTGGTCCCGCCACTCATTCGTGAATTCTGCTACCTGCAACTCCGCATGGTCTGCGAATTAATTGCCCTAGGATGCCTCATAGCGCACGGCGACATTAAAGAGACAACCAGCCTCCGCGGAGAGTGGAGCGCCGACACGATCGTCAAACGGATGGCTGAACTTAAGGCCGACTTCTTTCCAGACCCTGTGGACATTACGGAATCAACAGAGCCCGGCAAATACAAATGGCTCATATCCGGCCCTGTGATAAGGAAGGGAGAGAGAGCCACAAACTATCTCACCAGCAAGGACCTGCTGCGCTTGTACGGCAAATGCGGCGATGCTCTACACCGAGGATCGCTAAGGAAAGTGCTTTCCGGAAAGGTGCCGGTTCAGCTTCAATTTTCCGACATCGACGGGCACGTGAGCAAGCTCCTGGAGCTGCTCAGATACCATGCGATATTTTTGAGTAACGGGAAAATAATGGTGCTCTGCCAGTATGACCGCCTCGGCCAGCCGGGCGCACTGATCATGGCGGAGAAGCGGGGCGATTTGCCGCCCGACTTAGCGCTGTGATCTTCATGCATCGTGCACACGGACGGTGCTGGCCATTACAAGTCAGGCTGGCCGTGGAGACAACGCGAGTCAGTGAACCCCAACAAGGAATTTGTCCGCATGTCGGAAGCGCAACGCGCGGTTCATGTGAAACGCTGCCGAGGGGTTCTTTTCGATCTTCAAGCGCGGTCTGGTCGGCACCTACCAGCACATGAGCGAGCAGCATTTGCAGGCGCTATTTGGACGAATTCGATTTTCAGAATGAGCAACCGCGAGCGGCTTGGCGTCAGCGACGACCTCCGCACCGAACGCGCCATCAAAGGTGCGGACGGCAAGCGGTTGACCTATCATCAAGCTGACTGACCGACCTACGATTAAACAGAACGCGTTGGCGTTCATCCGCTGGCGCAAGGCGCACGGTTTCCCAGTCGCACCAAAAAAACGAAAGCCATGGAGGAAATGGTTTAAGCCGCGGTAGCGGCTTCCTTCCGCTTGGGACTCTTGGCCCGTTTTGCTTTAGGCTTGCGGGCCTTGAGAGGCTCATGCGGTTTGTGGGGCGTGTTCAAGGCGCGACGAAGCGCATCACTCATACGCTTGTCGGTTTCCGCTTCGCTATAGGAATCGTCTGATGGGGGATGATTGGGAATCTGCATTACGTAAGCTTACCAGAGAAACGCCTACAGCGAAAATCAAGACACTCGTACTCGATACTATGCATAGCGACATTCCAGACCGTCCCGCAGCCCTGGTTATGGCCGCAGCAGCAGATACGATGGTCCAAAGCGCGCTCGTCTACGCACTTGCTCTAAAAGAGCCAAAACAAGTGCTCGACCTCTTTTACGGAGACGGTCCTTTTTCCACCTTTGACAAAAAGATCGTCGCCGCAGCCAGCTTAAAGGTAGTGGGAGCAAGAACCGTCGCCAATTTGAAGGTTATAAAGAACGTCAGAAACGTGTTTGCTCATGCCCTTACTGACGTAAGTTTCGGGTCCGGACCAATCGAGCGGGCGTGTGCGCGGATTAAGCTGAGCAAGAAATCCGAGCTCCTTCTAGAGCTGGTGACCGGCCGGAAGACGCGTTTTATCTTTGGCCATGCCTGCAATGAAATATTCCAAGGCGTTCTCAGCTATTGCGGCACTAAATGGCTGACTGGAGATATGGGGAAACGAAGCTTACTCGATCACCCAATACTGCCTTGAGGAGGAGGGCTACTGCTTCTTGCGCGGTTTCGAATTCCAAACTGAGGTTAGCCGCGAACGCGCAAACACCCGCCGCTATCATTTCGTCCAAAATCTCAATGTCTGGTGACGGCCGTCGGCCTCATTACTGTCCATTGGCATTAGGAGCCACATGGGCGTGGCGTCTTCGTCAATCGGACCCGGGGGCGGCTCTTTGAGTTTGGCCATCGGTTACAGCGTCCCATGCGGTAGGTAACAATTCGATGTCTTACGACACAGTCCCCGTACCATACGGTTTTGGAGCCTACGGTATGAGAGGCGATTTACTCGATGCGCAATCCGCTGTCGATTGGGCCGTAGCCCAACTCCCAGTTTTGATCAAACGGATCATCAAGTGGAAGCGAGACGAACCCTACACCACGCGCATCGATACCGATTCGGAGCCCGGAAAAAAGGTCTACCGCTTGACCAATGTCAAAACGTTCGATCCGCTCATTAATGCCGAGGCAGGGGTTATCATACACAGCATACGGAGCAGCCTTGATATCCTTGCTTGTGCTCTTGCCGCCAGAAACGGGTTCCCAGAATCCAGAAGTACCCACTTTCCTATGGCCAAGGCAGCCAGCGATTTCAGCAACCCCCAAAGCCATGTCGTCGAACAGATAAAGCGGCTTAGTGATGTCGATAAAAGCACGATCATCAAAGATTGCCGCCCTTATCCTGGAGGGGATGACTTGCTTTGCGCCCTCCATGCTCTCGACCTGACCAGAAAACACCGTCGACTGCTGGATGCGCTCATTTTCACGCGCGGCGTCAGCTTTTCCCTAGCTGCCCCGATTACCTACAGCGGCGATCTGCGCTTCCAAGACGAAGCCATAGTGGGGTGGACCGACGACTCTGTGCCGGATGGTAAGATTACCGTCGGCCTGCATGTAGCGTTTGACGAATCCGGCCCGTTGCATGGCCATGAAGTGCCGGGAACGATCACGGCTTTCGCGCGCAAGGCATTCGACATCGTTCGACTGTTCAACTGAGGGAATTGGGCCGTTTGCTGTGTCACGTATAATATCGCCACAAGATTTCCCATAATATCGCTTATACGCGTTTAGGATGGATGCCGCAGGCCGAATTGGTTGACTGACGGCGGCAGTTCCGGGACACCATTTCCCGATGTCGGACTCGCCTTCTCCCGGAGATATCCAGCGCCTGCTGACCATCATGCGGCGTTTGCGCAATCCTGATGGGGGCTGTCCCTGGGACCTGGAGCAGAATTTCGCGACCATCGCGCCATACACGATCGAGGAAGCTTACGAAGTCGCCTCGTCGATCGAAGCCGGCGATTTCGCCTCACTGAAGGATGAACTCGGCGACCTGCTGCTGCAGGTCGTCTTTCACGCGGAGATGGCCGGTGAGCGAGGCCTGTTCAATTTTGCCGATGTCGTCGCGGCGATCTGTGAAAAGATGATCCGGCGTCACCCGCATGTGTTTGGCGAGTCCGGGGTTCAATCGGCCGCCGGCGTGACCCGCGCCTGGGACGAAATCAAGCGCCAGGAACGGGCGGCGAAATCCGGCGCGAGCCATGGCTTGCTGGACGATGTACCGGCCGCCCTTCCCGCCCTGATACGGGCGATCAAACTGCAAAATCGCGCGGCAGAAGTTGGATTCGACTGGCCGAGCGCCGTCACCGTGACGGACAAAATTGCCGAGGAATCGCGCGAACTGGCAGAGGCCAAAGACAGCGGCGATCAGGCAAAACTGGCCGAGGAATTCGGCGACATGCTGTTCGCCATGGCCAATCTGGCGCGGCATCTGAAGCTCGATCCCGAGGACGCGCTGCGCGGCGCCAATGCGAAATTCGTACGGAGGTTTCGCGCCATCGAGGCGGGTATCGAGGCACAGGGCCGAACCATGCAGGAAGCGTCTCTCGACGAAATGGAGGCGCTTTGGCAGGAGGCGAAACGTGGGGAACGGAAGAAGGAATAAAAGACGCCCATGATTCAGAAGCATCTGAATCAGCAACATTTTTTCGCACCGCGGACGCGGCGCGGATGGGTCCCCTTCCCGCGCCTTCGGCGCGCCGGGGATGACAGTACTGTTTAGGACGACGAGGCGGTGCGGCGGCGGGGTTCGAAGACTTCCACCCGGCCGGGATAATGGGCAAAGAAGCGCTCCGTCATTGCCGCATCACCAGTCACGAGCAGATCGACGGATTTCTCGCTGTGGCTGCGCTCCAGCACGCGGCCATGGGCATAAGCCCAGGCGATTCCAGCGCCGTCTGCCGGATCGAGTTTGACCCGGATGACGGTTTCGGCCTGGCCCAGCAGGTGATCGAGCAACGCCATAAGATCGTCCAGGCCCTCGCCCGACACGGCGGAAATCGCGACCTGATCCCTGGGAGCCGTGCCCGGCTTGTTGCGCGCCAGCAGTGAGCGGCGAACCTCCGGCTGCAGAAGATCGATCTTGTTCAGGACTTCGACGATGACGCGTTCATCTGCATCCACGCCGAGCTCGGCCAGCACCTTCATGACGTCCGCCTTCTGCGCGTCGCTCTCGTCGTGGGCAATGTCGCGCACATGCAGGATGATGTCGGCCTCAAGCACCTCTTCCAGAGTCGCACGAAACGCCGCAACCAGTTGCGTCGGCAGGTCGGCGATGAAACCGACCGTATCCGACAGGACGATGCGCCGGCCGGACCCAAGCTTCAGCCCGCGCATGGTGGGGTCCAGCGTCGCGAAGAGCATGTCTTTGGCGAGAACTTCGGCCGTGGTCAGCCGATTGAACAACGTCGATTTCCCGGCATTGGTGTATCCGACCAGAGCGGCCACGGGATATGGCACGCGCTTGCGCGCACGCCGGTGAAGCGCACGGGTGCGCTTCACGTCCTCCAATTCACCCTTGATTTTGGCGATCCGCTCGCCGATCAGCCGCCGGTCGGTCTCGATCTGGGTCTCGCCCGGACCGCCGAGGAAGCCGAAGCCGCCGCGCTGGCGTTCCAGATGGGTCCAACTCCGCACCAGACGCGAGCGCTGATAGGTCAAATGCGCCAGTTCGACCTGAAGCCGGCCTTCCCGGGTCCGCGCACGTTCGCCAAAAATCTCCAGAATCAAGGCCGTACGGTCGAGAACCTTGACGCCCCATGCCCGTTCGAGATTGCGCTGTTGCACCGGCGACAGGCTGGAGTTGACAATGGCAACATCCGCTTCCAGCGCGTGGCAGACCGCCTTCAGCTCGTCGACTTTGCCCGATCCGATCAGGGTTGCCGGTGTCGGGCGTGCAATCGTCGCGATTGCGCTGTCCACAACCGTAAGCCCGATCGCGGTGGTCAGCGCGACCGCCTCCTGCAAGCGCGATTCTTCGGCACGGCTGGAATCGGCGGCGGATTTCCTCGCCACATGCAGGACGATTGCCCTGCGCGTCGATCGCGTCGCGGTCCCGCGCCGCGCACCCGGCTTCGGCCCGCTACGGCTCAGGACTCGGGGGCTCCGGCGGTTTCACTGTCCTGCAATTGCACCGGGCCGATCGGCATGACGGTCGAGATCGCGTGCTTGTAAACAAGCTGGACCTGACCATCGCGGCGCAGCAGGACGCAGAAATTGTCAAACCAGGTGATGTTCCCCTGCAATTTTACGCCGTTGACCAGATAGATCGTAACCGCGGTTTTGCTCTTGCGGACGGAATTGAGAAACGTGTCCTGAAGATTCTGTGGCTTCTCGTTCATGGGTGAGCCCCATTTGTTATGCGGCGGACTCGAGCAGGTCACCTCCTGCTCTTAAACTGATCCGGCGCGGCAACGTGGCGCGCGGCCAAGGACCATATAGGCCTTTCACGCGAAAGCGAAGCGCAAAACGCTTCAGGCTGCGACCGTGGCCGCTGTCAACCGCGAATAAAGTTCGTGCACCTTGCGTGCTACCGCACCCGGTTTGCCGTCACCGAGCGGTTTCCCGTCAATCGACACCACCGGAATAACCCCTCCGGACGCGGAGGTTATGAAGGCCTCCTTCGCGGTCAGCGCTTCATCGACACTGAATGGACGCTGTTCTACCGGAAGTCCGGTGACGGATTTGAGCGCCGTCAACACGCCCGCGCGCGTGACGCCGGCGAGGATGTTGTGACTGAGGTTCCGTGTCACCAGCACGCCGTCGCCGGTGACAATCCAGGCGTTGGCGGAAGTTCCCTCGGTGATCATGAAGTCGCTGTCCACCAGCCAGGCCTCAAACGCGCCGCGCTTGCGGGCTTCCGATTTGGCCAGGGTGTTGGGCAGCAACCCGGTGGTTTTGATGTCGCAGCGGCCCCAGCGCAAATCCGGCAGAGTCACGACGGCGATGCCTTCGGAGCGCCGCTTCTCGACAGCGGCAACATTCATGGACCGCGCCGTCATCATCACCGACAGCTCCGGATTTCCCGGAATGACATGATCGCGGCGATAGGCGCCCCGCGTCACCTGAAGATAGACCAGTCCATTGCGCAAGCGATTGCGCCGGATGAGTTCGCGCATGACAATCCCCAGCGCGGCCGGCCGCATCGGCATCTCCATTTGCAGCGCATTCAGGCTGCGGCCGAGTCGTTCGGTGTGCCCCTGTTCATCGATCAGATGGCCGTCAAGGACAGCGCAAACCTCATAAACCGAGTCGGCGAATTGCAGCCCGCGATCTTCGATATGAACACAGGCCCCGGCATGGGGAAGATAGCGTCCATTGACATAAGCGATGCGCCCGGACGGAAATGAGCGGCGGTGATTGGACATCACGCGTCGAATGCCTGATCGAGCTTGGGAGAATTGACGCCGAGCGATTTGAGCTTGCGATGCAATGCCGAGCGCTCCATGCCGATAAAGGTAGCCGTGCGCGAGATATTGCCGCCAAAGCGATTGATCTGGGCCAGCAGGTAATCGCGTTCGAAGATTTCGCGCGCTTCGCGCAACGGCAAGGAAATGATCAGGTCCGGTTTTGCGCCATGCGCCCAGGGTGAGGCCGCGCCGTTGAAATTCGCCGGCAGAAGGTCGGCGGAAATTGCCCCCGCCGCATCATCGGTTGCGAGGATCAGCAGCCTCTCTACGATGTTGCGCAACTGGCGCACATTTCCCGGCCAGTGGTAAGCCTGCAACACCGCCATCGCTTCGCCCGAGACTTCGCGCATCGGCAGCCCGGAAGCGGCGGACAGGCGCTTCATGAAGTGATCGACCAGCAACGGAATGTCGTCGCGCCTGTCTGCCAGCGACGGCACGCGCAACGGCACAACGTTGAGACGATGATAGAGATCCTCGCGGAAACGGCCGGCTTCGATTTCCTGCCGCAGATCCGAGGTCGATGAAGAGATCACGCGGACATCGACCTGCACGCGGGTTGAGCCGCCGACGCGCTGAAAGGATTGGTCGATCAGGACGCGCAGGATCTTGCCCTGGGTTTCCAGCGGCATGTCGGCGACTTCATCGAGGAACAGGGTTCCGCCATGTGCGAGTTCAAGAAGCCCGATCTTGCGCGCTTCCTGGGTTTCGACACCGAACAACTCGGCTTCAATGCGCTCGGGCGACATCATCGCGCAGTTGACGGCAATAAACGCGTTGTTGACGCGTCGCGACAGCGAATGGATCAGGCGCGCGACGACTTCCTTGCCCGAACCCGACGGGCCGGCGATCATCACCCGGCTGCCCGTCGGTGCGATTTTGTCGATCAGTTGCCGCAGGTGAGCGATTGCCGAGGATTGCCCGCAGAGTTCGGTATCGTCACCGGCTTTAAGCTTCAGTTCCTCGACCTGCCGCTTCAGACGCGCCGATTCAAGCGCACGGCGAACCGTGTGGCACAGCTTGTCGGCTTTGAACGGCTTCTCGATGAAGTCGTAAGCGCCTTTTCTGATCGCCGCCACGGCGGTTTCGATGGTGCCGTGGCCGCTGATGATCACCACCGGAAGATCGGCGTGATCGCGCACGATTTCGTCCAGCACCTGGATGCCGTCAAGGCGGCTGCCCTGCAGCCAGACATCGAGAACAACCAAATGCGGCCGGCGCTGGGCAATGGAATTCAGCGCCGCGTCCGAATCGGAGGCGACACGCGTTTCGAACCCTTCATCGGCAAGCACGCCGGCCATCAATTCGCGAATGTCGGCCTCGTCATCAACGACGAGAATTTCAGGCGATACCGGCGACCCGTTCTGCCTCACTGACAATCCCCTCTGTCCGCGCGGCATGACGCTGCGGGAACATCAAAGTTACAACTGCCCCCGAATGTGCTCCGGGGCGGCCATCATCATCCTCGAGCAGCAATTCGCCGCCGTGGTCCTCAAGAATCTTGCGCACGATCGCCAGCCCCAGCCCGGTGCCCTTGGCACGGGTGGTGACATAGGGCTCGGTCAGCCGGTGGCGGTTTTCCCTGGGCAGACCGACGCCGTTGTCGCGCACCGCGATCCGCACCCGGCCCGGGATGATGGCGACATCCACGGTGATGCGTCCGGGTGTTGAGTCGCCGGCCGAAATCCGGGCGCCAATCGCTTCGATGGCGTTTTTCAGCACATTGGTCAGCGCCTGGGCGACGAGGCGGCCGTCGCAATCGAGCGGAATTGGGCCTTCAGGTGCATGTATTTCGAACTCGATTTGCGGCTGCGCCACGCGCTGCAGGAATACCGCCTGACGCACCAGCTCCTGGGCATCCTGGGGCCGGATCACGGGAACCGGCATGCGCGCGAAAGAGGAAAATTCGTCCACCATGCGCCCGATGTCTCCGACCTGCCGGATGATCGTGTCGGTGCATTGCGCAAACACGTCGGGCTCGGTCGAGACTTCCCTGGTATATTTGCGTTTGAGCCGCTCGGCCGAAAGCTGGATGGGCGTCAGCGGGTTCTTGATTTCATGTGCGATGCGGCGGGCGACATCGGCCCAGGCCGCCGTGCGCTGCGCTGAGACAAGATCGGTGATGTCGTCGAACGTCACGACGAAGCCGTGGCTCGCGCCTTCGCTCGAAACCTGCACGTTGAGATGCCGCACAGCCCCTCGCCGGCGCACGTCCACCTGCCCCGCCGTTCGCGGTGCGCCCGAGCTGATGGCGTGGTGAATCAGGGCGGCCAATTCCGGCATGCATTGCGAATAATGCCGCGTTTCCACATCCTCGGATTTGAGCCCAAGCAATCGCGCAGCGCTGCGGTTGGTCAGCGTCACCCTGCCGTCACCGTCGAGGCCGACGACGCCCGCCGAAACGCCGGCCAGCATCGCCTCGGTGAAGCGCCGGCGGGCATCGAGCTGCCGGTTGGCATCCATCAATTCCTGGCGGCGTGCCTCCAGCTCGGACGTCATGTGGTTGAAGGTCTGCGAAAGCGCGCCGATTTCGTCGTCATCCTTGCCGACAGCGACGCGCACTCTTAAGTCGCCCTGACTGACGCGTTCTGCCGCGCCGGCCAATCGCCCGATCGGGCGGACGATGCGGTTCGCCGCCCACAAGCCAAGCCAGACGGCCGCCAGCAGGATCAGCATCGCGACAACAAAGTAGAGCGCGGCAAAGGTGAGCTGGATCTGCGAACGGTTCTGGTTCAGGCGCTGATACTCGGAGACCGCATCATGGGTACCCTGCTGGCGCGCGAGGACCTGCGGGTCCACCGGACGGTTGACCAGCAAATAGGCGTCCAGAAACGCATCCAGGCGCACCAGAGCCGAGACGGCCTTTTCATTGGAATCGGCAAGGACGACAGGCCCGGTTTTGGCCTGTTCGATCTGCGCCGCCGTGACCGGGCTCGGCGCCGGCATAAAGGGCAGCCTGGCGCTGGCCAAAGTGCGGCCGCTCGAGTCGATGACATAGACCGCCGGCAGAGCCCGGATTTTGGCCTCGGTCTCGAGAATTTCGACGATCCGCTTCTGGTCGCCCTGGACCAGTGGCGCGGCACGGTTCAGGTCGATCGCCATGGCAAGAATATCGCCGCGGATGACCTGCTTATGCTCTTCCACATATGCGTCCGCGACACTCACCGAATTGGCGAGCGCGGTCTGCACCCGGTCGGAGAACCAGGCCTCGACTCCGAGATTGAGCGAGACTGCGGCGAACACCGCAACCAGGATGGCCGGCACGACGGCGATCGCCGAAAACATACCCACCAGCCGGATGTGGAGTTTGGAACCCGCCTCGCCGCTTTTGCGCTCGATCCACAGCCGTGTCATGCGCCAGGCGATGAGTGCGCCTACCGTCAGCACCAGTGACAGATCGACCAGGATCAGCATGACGACCACGCTGGGTCTCGGCGTGGACGCGGTGAAACCCGGCAGCGTGAGATAGGTCAGCACGCCTGAGACCACCGTCGCGATGGCGACGGCGAGCGCGACCAGCGACGAACGCGAGACGGCGTTGGGAAAGCCAAATCCGCGCCGGAAGACGCGCGTTTGAAGGCCGGAACTGGACAGCATGGGGCGGAAAACGCCTTTTCGCCGGATCGGTTAGGGTTAACAAACGGTAAGTGTAGCAAAGCCACAGCCTGTTGCAAATTAAACACTGTCGCGAGAGCTAATTAGCGACCCGGCGGCTCCCCGAACCCGCTACGGAGGAGTTCGCCCTATGTAATCAGGCAGGGCCGAAGGCTGCATGTGAAAGTGTCGTTGGCTGCGGCGAGCAGAGCCACCACAACTGCGGCAATCGCGGTTGCGCAACAAACTACAAGTGTTTGTTCAACCCGTTTGGGTAATGTGTCAAAGGAACGAGGTTTGATGAAAGTGGCCAGCCCAACACGGACGTTTCGCAAAGCAAAGAAAACGCGCGAGCAAAGCGACGCGGAGGCACAGGTTCGGCTGCATGAAAACGTGGCGAAGTCCATCGGGACGATGGACCTCGGTGAAACTGCATCGACGCGCGTGCGGGAAGCTGTGCGCCAAAGATTGCGGGGAAGGCAGAAAGCCGGACGGCTTTGACGGCATGGTAAGTTTTTTGATGTCCGCAGATGTCCCCCCTTTCGGGCGCCAATCGCGCACGCAATCGCGTGCGCTGCGCCCACTTTCCCCCACGCTTCGCTCTGATGCGCTCGCGGGGGGAAAGAGAGATTTTAGTTGTATTACGATGATTTCAGGCCGCGGGTAAGTTCGACTCCGAGTTCGCGGATTTTCTTGCGCAGCGTATTGCGATTGAGGCCGAGCAATTGGGCGGCGCGAATCTGATTGCCCCGGCAGGCGGCGAGTGAAATCGCAATCAGCGGCCGTTCGACATCGCGCAGGATGCGGTCGTAAAGACCGGGCGGCGGCAATCCGTCGCCGTATTCGGCGAAATGTGCGCTGAGGTGGCGTTCGACCGCGGCGGAAAGGCTCGATTCATCGTCGGAGGCGAGCTTTGGCTCCCAGCCGGC
>JAGWSK010000401.1 GCA_028869355.1 Alphaproteobacteria bacterium
AGTTCCAAATCCAGTTTCTCAAGTTCGGAGTGCAGGCGCGTGACCTCGCGCTCACATTTGTCCATTGCGTCCTTCAGCGGCTTCAAGGCGAAGCGGCGGTCCGCCGCGACTCGCCGCTGCCCGGCTTTCGACGACGGCCGTGTCGCTGCGGCTTCTGCTCCAGATGCTTCGTCGCGCGACAAAATCAAATCGCGGTAATCGTCCATGTCGCCGTCGAATCGCTCCACGCGATGATCCGCCACAAGCAGCAAACGGTCGGCGCAAGCCTCGATCACACGCCGGTCGTGGCTGATCAACAGCACCGCGCCCTCATAATCGTTCAGCGCATTCAGCAATTCCTCGCGTCCGTCGATATCGAGGTGATTGGTTGGTTCATCGAGAATCAGCAGATTGGGCCGGTCGAGAGTTGCGATCGCGAGCAACAGCCGCGCTTTTTCGCCTCCGGAAAGCGATTCGATCTGCGTTTCCGCCTTTAGCCCGGAAAAGCCAAATCCGCCGAGGCGAGTCCGCGCCCCGGTCACGTCGAGCGAGGGCCGATAATCGAACAGGACCTCAACCGGCGTCTTGCGCCCGTCCAGTTCATCGAGCTGATGTTGCGCGAAATATCCGACCACCAGTTTGCGCGCGAAACTGATCTCCCCGCCAAACGGCTCCAGCCGGCGCGCCATCAATTTGGCCAAAGTCGACTTGCCATTGCCGTTGCGGCCCAGCAGCGCGACGCGATCGTCGGAATCAATGCTCAGCGATACGCTGGTGAACACCGGCACATCCGGATCATAACCGGCCAGGACGCGGTTCATCCGGATCAAAGGCGGGGCGATCGAATCCGGCTGTGGCAGGCGGATCGGAGGCAGCGTCTCGGCGTCGGGAATCGCGACCGGTTTGAGCCGCTCCAGCCATTTCAACCGGCTTTGCGCCTGACGCGCCTTGGATGCCTTGTAGCGGAAGCGATCGACAAAGCCCTGGATGCGCTGGCGCTGCGCCTCGACCTGCGCCCGGCCGGCGGTATCCAGCGCGCGCTTCTGCTCGCGTGCTTCGGCGAATGAATCATAACCACCGCTGTACAGGGTGAGTTTTCCATGTTCGAGATGGAGGATGGAATCGACCGCACGATTGAGGAGATCGCGGTCGTGGCTGACCAGGATCACCGTGCCGCGATAACGGCGCAGATGTTCTTCCAGCCACAGCGATCCTTCCAGATCGAGAAAATTGGTCGGTTCGTCCAGCAGCAGCAGGTCTGGCGCGGTAAACAGCAGTGCCGCCAGCGCCACCCGCATCCGCCAGCCGCCGGAAAATTCCGAACACGGACGTTGTTGTTCGTCATGTGAAAAGCCGAGGCCGGCGAGAATGCGCGCCGCCCGCGCCGGCGCCGCCCACGCATCGATCTCGTTCAGCCGCACATGAATCGCCGCGGTTTCCAGCGGATCGTGTACGGCTTCTGCGCGCGCCAGCAATTGCGCGCGCTCGGTATCGGCCGCGAGCACGGTTTCAACCAGCGTCTGATCGCCGCCGGGCGCTTCCTGCGCCACCGCGCCGACACGCCAGTTCCGGCTATATTCGACCCGGCCGGTTTCGCTCTCATGCTGTCCCTGAATGAGCCGCAACAGGGTTGTTTTGCCGGCTCCATTGCGCCCCACCAGGCCGGCTTTGCGCCCGTCGGATATGGCCGCACTGGCGCCGTCCAGCACCGCGCGTCCGCCAATCCGGACGGTGACATTGTCGAGAATCAGCATGCAGAATCAGATCTTGAAGCTCTCCAGTGTCGCCGGGTGGAACAGTTCTTCCACCTTCAGGCGCCGCGGCGAAAGGCCCTGGGAATGATGGTGATGCAGGAACGCATCCAGTGTCTTGCGGTTCGCATCGACGCCATAGGGCCAGAAATCCTCGCCCATCAATTCACGAGCTGCCTTGAGCTGTTCCTCGACAAAGGGCAGCGTGACTTTGGTGGCAGAGACATCGGACAGTTGCTCCAATGCGGTCTGTTTCGAGCGCTCGAATGCTTTCAGGACCGCGGCGGGCAGCCATGCGTGCTTTTCCGCCAGTGTGCGGCGCACGCCGATCAGATGCATGATCGGGAAAATGCCGGTGCGCCGGAAATAATCCTTGCCCGCTGCCATCGGATCGGGGAACAGCCAGCCGATATTGGGCGACGATATCGCGGGAGCGCGCGGCGCGATGAAGCCATCGATCTCGCCTTCCACCAGCAGTTCCGAAATCGTCCTTCCCTCCGGCGCATCCGTCAGCCGGACGCCCGGTGGAAGCTTGATCGCGATCTTTTCCGGACGTGCCGCGTGTTCGATGCCGCCGCGCACCCATTCGATATCGGAGGGGTGGACGCCGAAATCGTCTTCGAGAATCGCGCGCGCCCAGACATTCGCCGTAAGCTGATATTCGGGCACGCCCACACGTCTGCCACGCAGGTCTTCGGGTTTGCGGACGCGATCGGTGCGCACGAAAATCGACGTATGACGGAAGCAGCGCGACACAAAAGCCGGTATGCCGGCATAGGGGCAATTCCCCAGTGCCGTCTTCAGCGAGAAGCTCGACAGTGACAATTCGCAGATGTCGAAGTCCTGGCTGCGAAAGGCGCGAAAGAAAATCTCCTCCGGGACGAGCTTCATGAACACGGGATCGACTCCGTCGATCTTCACTTGACCGTCGATCAGCGGCCGGTTGCGGTCATAGTCGCCGATCGCGACCGAAAGATTGAGTAACCCCATGTCGGCTCCCTCGTTTGCGTGCCGGTGGAATAGAAAAATCCAATGGCGAGTGCAAAGTCTTGCGATCTTACGCGAGCGCTCGCTATAACGCCCCGCATTCCGAACTTATAGAGGACCACATGGCGGCCCAGCGCACGCTGTCGATCATCAAACCCGACGCAACCCGCAGGAATTTGACTGGCGAAATCATTGCCCGCTTTGAAAAAGCCGGTTTGCGGGTGGTAGCGCAAAAACGCCTTCTGCTGTCACGCGCCCAGGCCGAAGCCTTTTATGCCGTGCACCGTCAGCGGCCGTTTTTCGAAGGCCTCGTGAAATTCATGACCTCCGGACCGGTCGTCGTCCAGGTGCTGGAAGGCGAAAATGCCATCGCAAAAAACCGTGAAGTCATGGGTGCAACCGATCCGGCCAAAGCCGCGCCGGGCACGATCCGCAAGGCCTTTGCCGAAAATATCGAGGCCAATTCGGTCCACGGCTCGGATGCACCCGAAACCGCGGCCGAAGAAATCCGCTTCTTCTTCAGCACCCTCGAAATCACCGGCTAAAATCACCTCTCCCCTTGGGGGAGAGGGCAGCGCGCCGCGTGCGCAGCACGCCAAGGGCGCGCCGGGTGAGGGGTAAGCTTTGGGCAACTCTGATCAGTAGGCACTACTCCCGCGGACTGATCAGCACATCGTCCGCACACTCGTAGCCGCTAAACACCGCTCTCCCGTTTTCCAGCCGCACGCGGCCCTCTGCAATCATTCTCAGCGCCAAAGGATAGAGCCTGTGTTCGGCCTCGAGCACGCGCGCCGCAAGCGTTTCCGGCGTGTCGCCGGCATGCACCGGAACCGCGGCCTGGGCAATCGGCGGCCCCGAATCCATCTCGGGTGTAACGAAATGCACGGTGCAGCCGGAAATGCGCACGCCGGATTCAATTGCGCGTTCATGGACGCGCGCGCCCTTGAACGAGGGCAGGAGAGAGGGATGGATATTGATCATCCGGCCCTGCCATTTCAGGACAAAACCTTCGCTCAGGATGCGCATGAAACCGGCAAGGCAGACCAGTTCGACGTCTGCATCACCCAGCGCAGCATTCAGGGCGGCATCGAACGATTCCCGGTTGTTGAATTCCGTATGCGGAATGATCCGGGCCGGAATGCCGGCGGCGCGCGCATGCCGGAGACCCGCAGCGTCTGCCTGATTGGAGATAACGAGAACCAGTTCAGCGGAAAACTGTGGCTTTGCACACGCGGAGATCAGCGCTTTCAGATTGCTGCCGCGTCCTGAAATCAGAACTGCGGTGCGAACGCGACTCACTTCAGCTTCCCGCTGAAGCGCACCTGCGGTTCACCGCCGCCATTATTTGCCAGCGAGCCAACGGCGAATGCGCGGTCGCCGCAATTGCGGAATGCCGCAATGATCAAATCCGCGGTTTTGGGATCGGCAACCGCAACCAGGCCGACACCGCAATTGAACGTCGCCAGCATTTCCGGTTCGGCAATATTCGCCTG
>JAGWSK010000402.1 GCA_028869355.1 Alphaproteobacteria bacterium
TGCTGGTGATCGTGCCGATGTTTCACGTCAATGCCTGGGGCCTGCCGTTTACCGCCGCGATGCTGGGCGCACGTCAGGTGTTGCCCGGTCCCAGATACGATGCTGTAAGCCTGCTGGAATTGATGACCGGTGAGGGTGTGACGCTGGCGGGCGGCGTCCCGACAATATGGCTGGCGATTGCCGAAGAGCTGGAGAAGAATCCCGGCAAGTGGCGGTTCGCGCGACCGGTGCGCGCGGGTGTCGGAGGATCGGCGCCGCCGATGGAGTTGTTCCGCCGCCTTGGGCGGCACGGCATTGAAGTCAAGCATCTTTGGGGCATGACCGAATCCAGCCCGTTGGGCATCGCCGGCGGATTGAAGCCGCATATCCGGGAATGGGACGAACAGCGGCAACTTGAGATGCGGGTCAAACAGGGAATGCCTGCGCCCTTTGTCGAAATACGGCTAATGCGCCCCGATGGCGAGGCTCCGTGGGACGGAGAAACGTCGGGCGAAATCGAAATGCGAGGCCCCTGGGTGGCGGCGACTTACTACGACGACCCGTCGCAGAAGGAGCGCTGGAGTCCGGATGGCTGGTTTCGCACCGGCGACGTCGCCACAATGGATGCGGACGGCTATGTGAAAATCGTCGACCGGGTCAAAGACCTGGTGAAATCCGGCGGCGAATGGATCAGTTCGGTGGAACTTGAAAACACGCTGATGGGCCATCCTGCAGTCAAGGAGGCCTGTGTGGTGGGTATTCCCCATCCGAAATGGCTGGAGCGCCCGCTGGCTGCCGTTGTGCTGAGGGATGGCGCGACGGCGAGTGAAGACGAATTGCGCGCATTTCTCGCGCGATCATTTCGCAAATGGCAATTGCCGGATGCCTTTGTTTTCCTCGACAGCATCCCACGGACTTCGGTCGGCAAGTTCAAGAAAAGCGCCTTGCGCGAACGCTACGCCGCCTGGAATTGGGCCAAACCGGCCCAATCGTGACGGTTTCGCGACAGGCGCGGCAAAATCGCCATCGTCGCAAGCCAATACTTGCCCGACACGCGCCGCCGAACGTATGTTTGTGCCCTCCTCCACGCCCAACTGAGGAACGATCGTATGCAATCCGCAGGTCCTGCTTTCGCCCGGCGCATCGCCGTGGTGACAATCGCGCTGTTGGTGAGCGCCTTTTCGTATTCGGCGATGGCGCAGACCAATCCGCTCGCCGGGACATTTAAACTATTGACCGACAGATCGGTCTTTGGCCCCGGCACGCCCCAGTACAAGGATCTGACCGTGACCTTTGCGGGCGATGTGATGAACCTGGCGGGCAAGGATGCCGGCGGCAAGGACGTGAAGGCGAGCTTCAACGCCGTCCCGGATGGCAAGCAGCACCCGATCACCGGTATCTCCGCCTATGATGCCGGCACCTGGACGAAGGTCAACGACACGACCGTCACCTATAAATATTACAGGGGCCGCAACCTCGTCGTGACGGGATCGCGCACCGTTGCGCCCGACGGGACGTCGATGACATTCCAGGAAAAAGCACTGGACAGAAACGGAAACCAGACCGCGCAGTCGCTGATCATGTTCGACAATCCGGACGCGCGCCTCGCCAAAGTGAACCAGCAGCAGCAGGTCGCCGCCGCCCCCAAACCGGTCTTTACGCCCGAAGAAACCAGTGCGCTGGCATTGCTGGACAAGATGGACAATGACGGAGCGATCCAGGCGCTGACGGTGATCATCGACGCGCCCAAAGCGACCCCGATGCTGTATTACGATCATGTCAGCCGGGGCGTCGCGTATCTGCGCAAGGGCGATGAAACCCAGGCGATGGCAGATTTCGACGCTGCGGTGAAACTGAAGCCCGATGATGCCGATGCGCATATGCGCCGCGCCGCAATCAAGTTTCAGCATATGGACTGGCAGGCCGCGATCGATGATCTGACGTCCGCGATCCAAGCCGACCCGATGAATGCCGACGCCTACAATTTGCGCAGCTTCTCGTATTACCGCCTGATGAAGAACGATGAGGGCGAGGAAGACACGCAAAAAGCCTGCGCGCTGAAGAAAGATTACTGCACCAACTGAGGCATTCACCGGGCCCCCGCGCGTTCGAGCGCGAGGGCGAACTGCCAGCGTCGGTCCTCCTGCACAAATCCCCGGTTCGCGGTAGCATTGACTCGCAACACCGCGCAAAAGGTGACGCCATGAAAGCTGTGACGGCGTGGGCCGGCATTGCAGCCGTTCTGCTGTTTTGCGCCACGGTAATGGCGCAGCCTTATCAGCCGCAGACGACGCCTCCTCCCGACTTCAGCAAAACCCTGATTCACACCCGCGATCTCGGGCACCGCACCTATATGCTGGAAGGCGAAGGCGGAAATATCGTGGTTGCCGTGGGTGACGACGGCGTCATCATGGTCGATGACGAATACGCGCCGCTGCACGACAAGATCAAAGCGGCGATCGCGGCGATCACTCCGCAGCCGATCCGCTATCTCGTGCTCACCCATTTCCACCGCGACCACACCGGCGGAAATGAGGGTTTCGCCAGGGATGGCGCGACGATCGTGGCGCAGGAGAGCGTCACGGAACGTTTGAAAGCCGGTACACATAGCGGGGTGACGGGAAATGTCGTGCCGCCTGCACCCGATATCGCGCTGCCGAAACAAACTTATGCGGGTTACCTGACGCTTCAGATCGCGGGGCGCAGCGCGCAACTGACGCATATCGCCAACGCCCATACCGATGGCGACACGGCCGTCTGGTTCCCGGATGCGAATGTGCTTGCCACCGGCGATATCGTCACTTTCGGCCGTTATCCCAATATCGATTATCTCTATGGCGGCAGCATTGACGGCATGATTTCCGGTGTCGATGCCGTGCTCGGCATGGCGAAAGACGACACCAAAATCGTGCCCGGCCATGGCTCGCTCGGCACCCGGGCAATGATCCAGGATTATCGCGCGATGCTGGTGAGTTTGCGCGAGCGCGTGGGCGATCTGATGCGCAAGGGCATGACCGAGGATGAGGTCGTCGCCGCACACCCAACCGCCGATTACGACGCGAAGCTGCATGTCAGCGCGCAGGGAGCGGGAAATTTCGTGCGTGTGGTGTACCGTTCGCTGAAACACTAACCGGCGGGAACACAGCATGGCAGACGATAGGGTAATCCAAAGCATCACGCGGCGAGTGCTGTGCATGGCAGCAGCGGCGGGCGCCGTTACTTTGCCGGCGCGGCCGGCCGCTGCGCAACGCTGCCCCGCCCCGCCGCGCGCCAAGGGACCGGCGCTGTGGCTCGATCTCGATCAGGCGGAACTCGATGACGCCTATGATCAATCCGTTTACGCCTTCAACGCGCGCAACATTTCCGAACGGCGTGCGATCAACAGCGAAGCCGTCACCAACTATATCGGCAAGCCGGCGCGCGCCATGTTCGGCCGCAGCGAGACCGAAGGCATCGACATCTTCCGCACGGCAAAAGCCAATGCGCCCACCGTATTGTTCATCCATGGCGGAGCGTGGCGCGGCGGCCGCGCCGCCGAGGACCACTATATGGCCGAGCCGTTCATCAGGGCGGGCGCGAATTTCCTGCTGATCGATTTCAACAATGTGCTGGAAACCAAAGGCGATCTTTTTCCCATGGTCGATCAGTTGCGGCGCGGCGTCGAATGGACTTACCGCAACGCGCGCTCATTCGGCGGCGATCCCGACCGCCTCTATCTGATCGGCCATTCTTCGGGATCGCACCTTGGTGGATGTCTGGTCACGACGGATTGGTCCTCGCGCGGGATTCCACCGAATGTCTTCAAGGGCGCGCTGCTCGGCAGCGGCATCTATGATCTGAAACCCGTGCGGCTGTCCAAGCGTGGCACATATGTGAAGATCACCGATCAGGTCGAGCAAGAGTTAAGCCCGCAGCGGCAAATCGCACAGCTTCACACGCCGCTGGTCCTCACCCATGGCAGCCTTGAAACGCCGGAATTCCAGCGCCAATCGCGCGATTTCCATGCCGCCGTCGCAGCCGCAGGCAAACCCGTGAAGCTGCTCGAGGGCATTGGCTATAACCATTATGAGACGCAGGAAACGCTCGGCAATCCATACGGGTTCATGGGCCGCGCGGCGATGCAGATGATCGGGCTGGCATAGCTTGCTGCCAAAAGATCAGAACCGCTACAACAAGTTGAGTGCACCCCATCCATGAGACACAAATTTTCGCTGCGGCGACGAATTGCAACTGCACAACTGCACAAGTGTGCAGGCAGGTGTAAACATTAACCGGCTTTCGCCCAGGCCAAAAAACAGAATTCAACTGCCGCACCTCGCATTTTGGCTTTGGGCGCAGAAATCACCTCCTAAATCTAGGACTACACCTATCCGAGCAGATGGTCAAGTGACTCCCCTGTCCGCCTCTTACCAGTTCTTCACCACTGTAAGGCCGATGGTGCGGCCTGCGTTGGACCGCGTGATATCGTAAGCTGAAATCTGACGGCCACCGGCGCTGGTATTGATGTAATTAAATGGGGAATGCCGGTCGAGCAGGTTTTGGACGGTCAACTGCAAGGTGACATTCTTGAGGTACACGTTGGCAGGAATGTCACCGGTGTTGTAACCGAATGACAGATCGAAGGTGATGAAGTTCGGCTGGTAAGCGGTAAAGTCGCTGATCGCACACGGGAATGTTCCGCCGCCCACACTGCCGCCCATGGTGGTGCACTGGAAATTCACATTGGGAGGTGCACCGGTGATGGGCGAAAAATAATGCGACGAATAGTTCATGAAGGCGGCCGCATTGTATGGACCGTCGCTCCATCCCAAACGTGCCCGGTAAACCATCTTGGGCGCCGTCTCGACGCCATTCTGCGCAATGCCACCCACCGGGGAAAGATTCGTATTGTTACCATCGATCACCGGGCCGCCGGTCACGGCCTGAGTCCAGCGATGCAGGTAATAGGTGCCGGTAATGCCGGTATTCCACGCGCCCAAATCGCCGAGATCGAGGTTGTAGCTGGCATTCCAGTCGACTCCCTCGACATGCAGGAAGCCGCTGCCGAAAGTGCTGCCGTCTGCGAGCCAGTAGATGTTGCTGGCCTGGCTCGACGGCGCCGGGGCGCTGACGTCCGTCAGCGCGGCCAGGACCATGGACTCGAACGGCGCACAGGTCGTCGGATTCGCATTCGCCGACACTGGGCAACCGAGATCGCTCGGCGCGATGAATCGGAACCGCTGGATGGGATCGGCCAGCGTTGGATTACCAAAGCTGCCACCACCCCCGCCCAGAACATTGCTGATTTTGACACTGTACCAGGTGGCCTGCAGGTCGAGCCCGCGGAGGAAATCGATGGTCGGGGCGAGTTCAATACCGGCGCTGTAGTTTGCGGCGGTCTCGGGCGCCAGAGCCGTGCCACCTTCGCGCGTTGCAGGCTGACCGGTTGCCGCATTGACGTAGTTGCGCAATTGCGGATGCGGGCCGCCGCCCCAGTTGATGCCCCCGGGCGCCGTACCGTTGCAGCCAAAACCTGCCGCGACCAGCGTCGCATTGAAGCTTCCCGGCGTTGGCACATTGCCCGCGCCGCAGGTAATCGTAAGAGGGGCGATTCCGATAATTCCGAAAGCGATGTTGGAGTCGCTTGCCACGGTCGAATACTCGCCGGCATTGGCGAAGCGGAATGAGGTGCCCCAGGAACCGCGAATGGTTGCGCCGAACAGCTCATCCACGAGCCACGTGAAGGCCAGCTTCGGATTGCTGGTGCCGCCTTTCAGCGCGCCGTTGGGACTGTTGTACTGGTCATGGCGCCAGGACGCTTCGATATCCAGTTTGCGCACCAGCGGAAGATTGAAGTTGTCGCCGAATACGGGAATATCGAGTTGGGTAAATCCGGCCCAGACCGTATATGGCTCCGGATCGACGCTGGCGCTCGCGATATTCAAATCGGCGGGGACCGGACCACGGAGCCCGTTGGTGCCCGGGGGCACACCGAGCGGAGTTATCGTCAGGTTATTGTATCGCTGAGCCAGCACATTGTCGGATTCATAGGTCCCGCCGATCGCTGCCTTGACCTGGCCGCCGGGAAGATCGAACAGGGGCCCATCAAAGCGCCCCCCTTTCTCCTCCATCTGCCAAGTCGCCTGATTCCAGCGCTCGGCGCCGATAAAAGCAATGGTGGTAGGCGAATTGCACCGGAACGCCGTCGGATCGCAGAACAGATTCAAATAGGGAACGCTGGCCGGCTTGCTGACGCCATTGACGGTAGCACCAAGCGCAATGCTCACCGCCGTATCGTTCACTCCGAAGGCCAGGAATTTGTCGGCTTCGTAAGAACGCGAGTCGTAGATCTGTCCCGTCCAGCCGAATGGCAGGTCGAGATTCAAACCGAACTGATAACGTGCCGACAGTTCATAGGCCGTTTCCTTCGGCGGATACTCCGTACCAAGATCATAAGAGACCTGCAGGCCGGACGGGGCACCGGTGGGATAATAGGGATTGATGGTCGGGACTGCGAATGTCTTGATGTCGTTCGAAGCGCCCAGGTAATCCAACGGAGTCAGCTCCCTGACTCGCCGATTGGTGAGGAATCCCGTGAAGAAGAGAGAGACGCCCGGGAACACCCGCTGGTCGACGGTGGCGACAAATGAATTTCTTTGTTGACCGGCGAGTTCCCAGCCGGTGGGTAGCGGGTCGATTTGATTGCTGACGCCCGCATGCCCAAGCAGCTGCGTCCAGCTCAGCGTCGCCGCGCTGCCCGGAACGGTCGGTCCAATGCCATTGCCGAGAGCAGCGTTGAAGTTGGCTCCCGTGCCGAGGGGGACAGAGTAGCAATTGCTGCAGTTCGTCCCGACGCCCGATAGTCCGGCGCCATTGTTCACGGTCGGCTTGCCCGTCGAGACCACTCCGGGCAGCGACGAGCCGATGGGAATCTCATTATCGATGCCCCACGGGCTGTAGTTCAACGTGTAATTCGAGTGGGGGTGTCTGACCGGGTTCTCATTGATGAATTCGTAAGTGAGGGTGACGTCGCCGCCGTCCCAGGTCCGGCCCCAGAGCTGAGACGCCTGGAATTCTTTCCCTCCGCCATCCGTCGGCGCCTGAAAATGCAGCTGCGTCACCGCACCATCGAAGCCGCGCTTCAGCACCACATTGATCACGCCCGCGATGGCGTCCGAACCATAGGTGGCCGACGCGCCATCGGCGAGAATATCGACGCGGTCGAGCGCCAGCGACGGAATGATTGATGGATCAATGGCGCAGAGGCCATCGGCCTGGGGCGGAAACCGCACGCCGTCAACCATCAGCAGTGACCTGGGACCGGTGCCATCGAGACCGCGGATGTTGACGCGCGTCTCCCGCTCTTGATGTCCGCCGGAATTCACCGCCGATGGACCCGGCGACACATTGGCTACCGGCACGGTGCGAAACAGATCGCCAATGAAGACGTTCCCCGTCTCGGTGAAATCCTGAACTCCGAGATTCGTCACTGGCACGCCGACGGCTTCCGTGCCGTGAATCAGTGATCCGGTGACCAGAACCTGCTCCGGCACCGTTTCCGGCGCGGCCTGCGCCATCTGTGCCTGCGCGACTTGCTGCGCATTAGCCGCCGGTGCCGTGATCAGCGCCAAAAGCGACGCAGATCCCATGAGTCCCGCAAAGCGGGATGCTTTCGGAAGCATATCTATTCCCCCCCAATGTGTGCGGATCGCTTGATCCGATTGCCGCGGACTACAACGACAGCGCCGCGGTTAGTTTATTTACACGTCAGAGTATCGGGAGACTTTGGTGGGACGCAACCGATTTTGCGACGAAAAGTTGCAGGGCGCGGCCCTTCAGGATACAAAGTTGCGCGCCGCGCGAACGCAAATGCATGGCCGCGGGCAAGTTAACTCCGATTCACGTTCCAGACATGCGGCGCTGAATCAGACTCTGAACGAAGTCTGGATGCTGTGGAACCGCGACGCACAGGTCCGCCGGACATATCTGAACGTGCCGCACAGCAAAAATCCGGGATATTCATGATACGGAGAATCGGGCGGCCATAACGAGAACGGCGGGGCACGCTGGCCGTCGATACGGTCGGCCTGGATGACTGAGGATCCGGGGGCATTCACTTCTCCATGGAATGCACTCGTCAAGTTTGAACGCGGCAACGTCATTCGCACCGATCACCGGGAAGAAGAATTTTGCGCGCAAGCCGGTGACGGACTCATCCCCGTGCCGGGTTTGGTGCCGATCCCGCGTGCCACCAAACGCGACTTTTAACCTCAGCGCGGCGGCGGCCCAACCCTCGGGTCGAGAGTTGGGCCGGGCGCATCACCAATTCTTCATCAGCGTCACGCCGATGACGCGTCCGTCATTCGGCCGTGTCAGGTCATATGCCGTTACCTGCCGGCCACCGGCTGTGGTCGGAATATAATCAAACGGCGAATGCCGGTTCAGCAGGTTCTGAATCGTAAGCTGAAGAGTGATATTCTTGAGGTAAGTGTTCGCCGGGATATCGCCGGTGTTGTAGCCGAATGACAGATCGAAAGTGATGAAATCCGGCTCGTAATTGGTGAAATTGCTGATGGCGCAGGGGAATGTACCGCCGCCTACGCTGCTGCCGGCCGCCACGCACTGGAAGTTCACATTGGGCGGTGCACCTTCGACCGGCGAGAAATAATGCGACTGATAATTCATGAAGCCGGCGATGTTGTACGGACCGTCGCTCCAGCCCAGCCGCGCGCGGTAGACCAATCTCGGCGCGGTTTCGACGCCGTTCTGGGCGATGCCGCCGACGGACTGCAAAGGTCCATGCAGGGCGTCAATCACCGGCCCGCCGGTGACGGACTGGGTCAAGCGCTGCAGGTAATATGTCCCAGTGATGCCGGTGTTCCAGGCGCCCAGATCGCCAAGATCGATGTCGTAACTGGCGTTCCAGTCGATTCCGGAGACATGCAGGAAGCCGCTGCCAAAAGTGCTTCCGTCTTCCAGCCACTGAACGTTGGTGACCTGGCTCACGGGCACCGGGGCGCTCACATCGGTCAGCGCTGCTGTCACCATGGCCTCGAACGGCGCACAGGTCACCGGATTGGCATTGGCCGACACCGGGCAGCCGAGATCGCTTGGCAGGATAAACCGGAATCGCTGCGTCGGATCGGCCAGAACGGAAGTATTCACGCTTCCGCCGCCGGCCAGCGGGTCATTGATTTTCACGCTGTACCAGGTTGCCGAAACATCAAGGCCGCGCAGGAAATCAAGAGTCGGCGCAAACTCGACGCCGGCGCTGTAGTTTTCCGAAGTTTCCGGCGGCAGAGCCGTACCGCCCTCACGTGTCGCCGGCAGGCCGGTTGCAGCATTGACATAGTTGCGCAGTGCCGTATGCGGACCGCCGGCCCAGCTTATTCCGGCAGGGGTTGATCCACAGGCATAACCGGCGGCGACCAGTGCGGCGGCGAAGCTTCCGGGCGTAGCCTGGCCACTGGTGCCGCAGGTGATCGCAACTCCGGTGAAGCCGCCGAAACCAAACGCCGTGTTGGAGTCGCTCACCACGGTCGAATATTCGCCGGCATTGGCGAAGCGGAACGATGTTCCCCACGAGCCGCGAATGGTCATGCCGCTCAACTCATCTACCAGCCAGGTGAAGGCCAGCTTGGGATTGCTCGTGCCGCCCTTCAGTGCGCCATTGGGACTGTTGTATTGATCGTGGCGCCACGATGCTTCGAGATCGAGCTTGCGAACCAGCGGCAAATTGAAATTGTCGCCGAACACCGGGATGTCGACCTGCGCAAATCCGGCCCAAACGGTGTAGGGCTCGGGATCGACACTCGCAGAGACAATATTCAGGTCTGCCGGCACGGGACCGTAAAGGCTCACGCCCGGCGGTGTGCTCGCCGGCGTCAGGCTTTCATTGTTGTAGCGCTGACCAAGCACATTGTCCGACTCATACGTGCCGCCTATCGCCGCCTTGACGTCGCCGGCCGGAATGCTGAACAGCGGTCCGTCAAACCGCGCGGCCTTCTCCTCGATCTGCCAGGTGGACTGGTTCCAGCGTTCCGATTCCAGATAAGCCAGCGTGGTTGGCGAATTGCACTGGAATGCATGCGGATCGCAGAACAGATTCAGATATGGAACGCTGGCGGGTTTGGTGACGCCGCCGACTGTGGCGCCCAGTGCAATGCTCGCGGCGTTGTCGTTCACGGCAAAGGCCAGATATTTATCCGTCTCGTAAGAGCGCGAATCATAAATCTGTCCGGTCCATGAGAACGGCAGATCTACGTTCAATCCGAACTGATAGCGCTGTGAAAGCTCATAGAAGGATTCCGTGGGAGGAAGCTCAGCGTTGAGGTCATATGAAACCTGCAATCCGGCCGGAGCACCGGACGGGTAATAGGGATTGGTTGTCGGCACGGCAAATGTGCGAATGCCGTTCGTTGAACCCGTGCTGTAATAGGACGGCGTGAGCTCGGTGCCGCGCCGATTGCTGTAAAACCCGGTGAAGAAGAATGACACGCCGGGGAACAGCCGCTGGTCGAACGTGGCAACGAAGGAATTCCGCTGCTGTCCGGCCAATTCCCAGCCCTGCTGCAGTGGATCGATCTCGTTCTGGTCGCCGGTCCTGGTCATCAGCTGCGCCCACGAAATTGTTGAGGCGCTGCCCGCAGTCAAGGGACCGAGGCCGTTGTTAAGGGCCGGGTTGAAATTGGCCCCGGTGCCGCGCGGAATGGAAAAGCAGTTGCTGCAATTCGTGCCGACGCCGTTGACGCCAACGCCGTTATTGACCGCCGGCTTTCCGGTCGAGACCACTCCGGGCGACGATGAGCCGATGGGGATTTCATTGTCGAGTCCCCATGGGCTGTAGTTCATCGTGAAATTCGAATGGTCGTGTTTGATCGGCGCTTCGTTCAGGAATTCATAAGTCAACGTGATATCGCCGCCGTCCCAGGTACGGCCCCAGAGCTGGGAGGCCTGATATTCCTGGCCCCCGGTATCCGGCGCCTGGAAGTGCAGCAGCGTTGTCGCGCCGTCAAAACCCCGTTTCAGCACGACATTGATCACACCGGCGATGGCGTCCGAACCATAGGTGGCCGATGCGCCATCGGCGAGGATATCGACACGATCCAGCGCAAGTGCCGGAATAACCGACGGGTCGATCGCACACAGACCATCCGCCTGCGGCGGAAAGCGCACACCATCGATCATCAGCAGCGATCTCGGACCGGTGCCGTCGAGGCCGCGGATGTTGACGCGGGTTTCGCGCTCCTGATGTCCGCCGGAATTGACCGCAGATGGGCCGGGCGCGACATTGGCTTCGGGCACGGTCCGGAAGAGATCGCCAATCAGGACGTTGCCGGTTTCGGTGAAATCCTGAACTCCGAGATTGGTGACCGGTACGCCGACGGCGGCCGCGCCGTGAATCAGCGATCCGGTGACCAGCACCTGTTCCGGCACCATTCCCGGCGCTGCCTGCGCGGTCTGGGCTGGTGGCGTTTGCTGCGCATGCACCGCAGTCGCCAGGGTCAAAAGCGAGGCCGAGCCCATGAGGGCGGCAAAACGAGTGACTGCCGGATTCATTTTCATCTCCCCCTGCGCGGACACCCGCGCGTCCGTTGGACCACGCAACACGAGGGCGCGCCCAATCCCCTTGGGTCTGATCACCACTCAGGTCACACGATGTGTCAAACTAACGAGGTGGCGCGGTGCGGATCAATGAAATAGTTGTGTCAACTGAGGTATTTGGATGACCAAATCGCCGCGCATTGCAATAATTTGTCGCGGTTTCACAATTTGGGGTTGCGCGTGCAGGCACACACTCGACAGACTGGTGCGCGTATCCGCAAACTGCGGTGACGGAACACCTATGATGCGTCTCTGATTCGGCTGATATGCACCCGGAAGAAATTCGCCGCACTGTCGAGGAAATCTACCGCATTCACTCGCGGCGGGTTTACGCGACTCTGGTCCGATTGTTGGGTGATTTCGATCTCGCCGAAGAGGCGCTGCACGAGGCCTTCCGCGCGGCCATCGAGCAATGGCCCCGGGATGGCATGCCCGCCAATCCCGGTGCCTGGCTGGTTTCGGCCGGCCGATTCAAAGGCATCGACGCGCTGCGCCGCCGGCCGCACACCACAGCGATCGATGAAGCCGCATTGGAGGCTGCGACACCACCTGCCGAACCGGCCGAGGACATAGAGGACGACCGGCTGCGGTTGATTTTCACCTGCTGTCATCCGGCGTTGGCGCCCGACGCACAGGTGGCGCTGACATTGCGAGAAGTCTGTGGACTGACGACGGAAGAAATTGCGCATGCCTTCCTGACGCCGGCTCCGACGCTGGCGCAGCGGATTGTGCGCGCCAAAACCAAGATCCGCGACGCGCGTATTCCATATGAAGTCCCCGACGCGCCGCAATTGCCCGAACGGCTCGATGCCGTGGCGCGCGTGGTCTATCTCGTATTCAACGCCGGCTACACGGCGCATGCCGGCGAGACGCTGACCCGTGCCGATCTTTCCGATGAAGCGATCCGGCTCGGGCGATTGCTGGCCGCGCTGCTGCCGGAGCCGGAGGTTTTCGGATTGCTGGCGCTGATGCTGTTGCAGGAGTCGCGGCGGCCGGCGCGCACAAATTCGCAAGGAGATCTGATCCTGCTGGAAGATCAGGATCGGAGTTTGTGGGATCGCGATCTCATCGCCGAAGGCATTGCCCTGGTGGAACGGGCGCTGAGCTCGCGGCGATTTGGGCCCTACAGCGTGCAGGCGGCGATCGCAGCGGTGCATGCGGAAGCATCCGGCGCGACCGCGACGGATTGGCCACAGATCGTCGCTCTTTATGATGTGCTGCTTGGCCTTGCACCGTCACCGGTGGTCGCACTCAATCGCGCGGTAGCCGTGGCGATGCGCGATGGGCCATCCGCGGGACTCGCGCTGATCGACGCTCTGCTCGCCGACGGTCAACTCGCCCAATATCACCTGGCTTATGCGGCGCGCGCCGATCTCTGCCGGCGGCTCGGCCGCAATGCCGAGGCGATCGCCGCCTATCAGAAAGCGCTCGAACTGGTCAGCCAGGGTCCGGAGCGGCGCTTTCTCGAAAACAGGCTCGCGAGCCTGAAAAACTGATCAAAAAATTTTTCAGCCGATGTCGATTTCGCGCCGGCGCACACGACTAAGGGGCGGAAGACCGCGGCGGACGACCCCTGCCGGGCTTCGGAAGCTTGAAGCTGAAAGGAGATCACCATGTTTGAGATCATCACCCTGGCCGTTCTGTCCGCCGTGGGCGGCGTGCTCGTTGCCGCGTCGCTTGGCCCCAATACCTGGCGCATCCAGCGCTCGGCCCGGATCAACGCGCGGCCGGAAAATATCTATCCGCTGATCAACGATCTTCGGGCATTCAACCGGTGGAATCCTTTCGCTCAAAAGGACCCGAAGATGCAGGGGAACTATCAGGGCCCGGTGGAAGGCCCCGGTTCGATTTATGACTTCAGGGGGTCCGGGCACAGCGGTGAGGGCAGCATCGAAATTGTCGCCCACAAGCCGGCCAGCGAAGTCACCATGCAGCTGAATATGCGCAAGCCGATGAAGGCGCAAAATCTGGTCGTGTTCAGTCTCACGCCGGCGGAGGATGCGACCGAAGTGACCTGGCTGATGCAGGGCAAGGTGCCGTTCATGGGCAAGATCCTGCATTTGCTGTTCAGTATGGACAAAATGGTTGGCCGCGATTTTGAATCCGGGCTGGCCAATCTGAAGACGATCGCCGAACAGGCGCCGTGAAGCGCGCCATGCGCAAAAGGAGTGAAGTGATGAAATATCTTTGCCTGGTGTATGGTGAGGAATCGGCGATCATGGCGATGAATCCCGCCGATTGCGTCCGCTACGACGCCTCGATCCGCGCCAGCGGACACTGCATCGCATCGGAAGCGCTGCAACCGGTGAGCACGGCAACGACGGTCCGCGTTCGTGGCGGTAAACTGTCGGTCATTGACGGGCCGTTTGCCGAAACCAAGGAGCAGCTTGCCGGCTTCTACATGATCGAGGCGCGCGACCTCAACGAAGCCATCCAGATCGCTTCGAAGATTCCGCCGGCAGAGGTGGGTTGCATCGAGGTGCGGCCGATCCGGCCAATCCGGGAAGATGTCGCCGCGACGCAAGCGCGTTAAAACGGTTTGCTACAAAAAAATCATCTCACGCGGAGACGCGGAGACGTCCAGTATCCGACGGCGAATTGTCTCCCCCGTAGAGCAATTATCAGTGCTCCGCGGCCTCCGCGCCTCCGCGTGAAATTTTAAGGATTAACGGCCGGTGAGGAAATACAGTGCAGTGCGCCCTGCTCCCCATGCCAGGGCGGCAACGGTGAGCGTCCGCACGATGGCCGCGCCATTCTCGTGGCCGATATTCAGGAGAATGCCAATCAGCGCGAGGGCGCTGACAATCGCCGCACCAATGCATCCACCGTAATAGAGAATTTCGCCTGCACGACTGAGCATGTCACCGCAGTATAAATCGCTCCGGACGAGAATTTCGAGGACCACCCGCAGACGAAATCCGGGGACGTGCTATTCTGCCGGTTGGGTGTTCGGGGAGAGGCTTGGGTGAATTACGCGACCACAATCGCCGCAGGTCTGATCGTGACTTGCATCGCGGCAGACAGCGCCGCCGCGGCGGATTCGGCGCCGAATTTTGCGCCCAACCCCTCGGTTGGCTGGGTATCCGGCGGCGTGCGGTTGCTGCCGCCCGCGAGCGGACCCGGCCCGGTCGGCCCGGCGCCCGGCCAGCGGCTTGTCTCGAACAATGAAGAGCGTGCGCGCGGGGCACAGCCACGGTTCGCGATGGGCGATGAGAATGCACCGATCCTGCAGCCCTGGGCGCGCGATCATATTCGGGCGAGAAATGCGCGCGTATTGGCGGGCAAGCCGGCATTCAGTCAGCAGGCGAGCTGCTGGCCGGTCGGTGTCCCGGCGTTCCTCACTTACGCGGTGCAGCCGGTCTATTTCGTGCAGTCGCCCAAAGAAGTCCTGATGATCTGGCAGGCCGACCATCAGGTGCGCCACGTCTATATGAATGTCGCCCATTCGCCGCATCCGAAACCGTCCTGGTTCGGGGAATCCGTCGGCCATTACGAAGGCGATACTCTGGTCGTCGACACGATCGGAAGCACAACCAGGACCTATATGGACCAGTTCGACACGCCGCATACGGAGCAACTGCATACGATCGAGCGCTTCCGGATGCTGGACAACGGTCTGCACATGGAAGTGCTGCTGCATGTCGAGGATCCGGGCGCATTCACGACTCCATGGAATGCGCGGCAGACCTATCGCAGGGTCGAACCCGTCGTGGCAGAACCCTCGGACGCGTTCAATCCGCTGTCGTCCACTTCGGCGGCGGGGCCAATTCTGGAAGCAAGCTGCGCGGAAAATCCCAACAGTCTGATGGGGGCAGACGCGCTGCCAATCCCGCAAACGGAGAGGCCCGATTTCTGAGTGTTCCGCGCTGCGCGCGGACCCGAAGCGGCCTCCATGGGGTAAACGTGTTGGACAGTGGTATTTCAAACCAAATTCCCGGGAGGCGTGACATGTGGCGCATCGGTGGCATGGTGATCGCGCTTGTTGCTGGCGCGGTGGTGGGTTTCGCGGCACAGGCACAAACGGGTGCGGCGAACTACCCCAAACCCACCGAACTTCCCGATCCATATCGGCTGGTACAGGGTTGGCCGGCGATACCGGCGAGCATGAATGGCGGCCATTGGGGCGAGGTCATTCGCGTGCATGTCGCGCGTGACGGCAATGTCTGGGTGTTCCACCGTTGCTTCAACACGGTGCCGCCGGGCCACGCCACGTGCGTCGGACGCGGCGCCGCCAATCCCCCGATCGTGGAATTCTCGCCGGACGGCAAGCTGCTCAAAAGCTTCGGCGCCGGTCTGTTTGCCTATCCGCATGGTTTCACCATTGATGACCAGGGCAATCTGTGGACCAGCGACGTGAATGATGAAGCAACCGTGCTCGGCATGCCGGCAAAGAATGCTTCGGGCGTGCTGATGGGCCAGGAAGTCCTGAAGCTCAGTCCGGCGGGACAAATTCTGATGACACTGGGGACAGAAGGGGTGTCGGGCAACGGTCCGGATACGTTCGACCGCCCAACCGGCGTCGCGGTGGCGCCGAACGGCGACATTTTCGTCAGCGATGGGCACGCTCCCAATGCACATAACTCGGCGCGCATCGTGAAATTTTCTCCCGACGGCCGGTTTATCAAGACGTGGGGGCGCAAGGGATCAGCGCCGGGCGAATTTGACGAGCCGCACGACATCTTCATTGGCGGAACGCAAAACCTCCTGTATGTCGCCGACCGTAGAAACCGGCGCATCCAGGTGTTCGATCTCGACGGCAAATTTATCGCTGCCTGGCCGCAATTCGGCGAACCGAGTTCGGTATTTGTCGGAAAAGACGACACCATTTATGCCGGCGCTGCATTCCCCGATCCGGCGGCGAAAAAGGGACTTCGCCGCGGCATCGTCGTCGGAGACGCGAAAGACGGATCGCTGAAGGCCTTCATTCCGGATCCCGCCGATCCGGATAGTCTCGACGTCGGGACGACTGCCTCCGGGATTGCCGCCGACGACGCTGGAAACATTTATGCCGCCGATGTGGCCGCGCATAATTTGCGAAAATATGCGCGGATTCGGTAGCGCGAGTATCGGGCCACCAAAAGCCCGGATAAATCTTCTCCGAAGAGTGCGGCACCGGACAATCCAAAACCGTGCGCCTGTCGTATTAAGGGGTGTGGCGCTTCCAGCCGCCGATATCTTCTTGCTAAAAGAAATCTGTAAGATGGCGCATAAGACCTGAGGGGGTCAGCCAGCGATGCCGGCCAAAACCATCGGTACGGGCGACTTGCCGTGCCTGTAGAGCTCGACGTTTCCGAATGCCTGAAACACGCGAGAGAGTTCATCGATCTGGCCAACGCTACGGAAAATCCCGAGCTGCGAGCCGACTATCTCGAACTCGCAAAGCATTACACACAGCTCGCCGGAATCATTCAACGCGTGAACGAATCCCATTCGAATCCGAATGGAGGCAAAAGCGATTCCTGATCGATCACCTTGCCGCCGATGTTTTCGATCCGCGGGCCAGGTTTTCGTAGACCCTTCCGCCTTTCATCACAAACACCACCCTGCGCACTGCGGTCGCATCCTGGAGCGCATTGCCGTCAGTGGCGATGATGTCCGCGTCCATCCCTGGTGCGATGGCGCCGATCTGGTTTTGAAGCCCCAGCGATTCAGCCGAAAGCGAGGTCGCGGAAACGATGGCCGCCATCGCATCCTGTCCGCCTGCCTGAACGCGGCGGACGAATTCTTCATAATTGCGTCCATGCGCTCCGGCGTTGGCGTCCGTGCCATACACGATCTTCAGGCCCTTGTGCGTCAGTGACCTTTTGAATGTGTCGAGCACGATCTGAATGCCCTTCTGCATGAAGGCGAAACCTTCCTCGTTATAATTGCCGATCCCGAGATATTTGGATTTGTTGTCGAAATAGTTCTGCAAGACGAGCCCGATATTGGGATCGTAATAGGTGCCATGCCGGACCATCAGGTCGAACACCGGATCGGTGAGGTAAGCGCCGTGTTCGACCGAAGTGCAGCCCGCCAACACCGCCGCACGGGCTGAGGAATCCGAATGCGCGTGCACGATCACGCGCATGCCCTGCGCTTTCGCCTCGCCGCACGCCGCCTGGATTTGCGCATCGCTCATGGTCTGCTTGCCGCCTTCGCGAATGCTGGCCGAGGCAAAAATCTTGATGAAGTCGGCTCCCTGCTTTTTGCGTTCGCGGACAAGCTCGCGGATTTTCTCAGGCGGGCCGCTGGTATCGTAGAGCGGCTCGAGCGACGTCAGGATACGCGGACCCGGAATCAGCCCACGCGCAACGGCTTCGCGCAGATCCTTGTCCTCAACCGCGCCAGGGCTTTGGATGGTGGTAAAACCGGCATCGAGAGTGGCCACTGCATTGTCGACCGCGCCGAGCATGGCATGTGCGGGCGGCTCGTCCGGACCTGCATAACGATCGTGATAGAAGTGGTGATAGATATGCGAATGCGTATCGATGAGGCCCGGCATCACGGTCAGGCCGGTGAGATCGTAGACCGCCGCTCCTGCCGGAACCGCGCCGCCCAATCTGACGATTTTCGATCCCTGAACGACGATCACCGTATTGCGGATGATCTGGCCTTTGCCATCGAGCACGGTGGCGGCTCTCAGAACCACAGTGACGTTCTGTGCCGCGGCGAGGCCCGGGGCCAGAAGAAGAATAACGGAACAAAGAAAGCGGATCACCCTCAGCATGGCGTCCTCTCGCTACAAATATCCAATCATCCGGCGATCACGCGCTGGTGCAACCGCGATATGGCATCGAGCGCAGACAGCACCGCGCCTTCCTGCCAGGCGGTGAGGTAAGAGGCGTGCTCGCCTGCAAGAACAATGCGTCCGTCGATCGCGCACAGATTCCGGTAGTGCTCGGCGCGCGCGGCAGGCGACCACAGCGCGAAGCAGCCGAGCGTCCACGGCACGCGCGGCCAGGCGACCGAAATTCCGGTCTCGAATTCGCGCGGCATTTGCGGGTGAATCATTGCTCCATAGTCGAGCGCGCGCTGAATGCGTTCCGGCGGCGGCAATGAAGTGAACTCCATCGCGGATTCTCCGCCCGCATAGGCGCCCAGCATCACCCCTTTCCCGCCGCTCTGAAAATCACTGCTGGGATAGCCAATCTGGCGAACCGGCAGATCGGTAAAGGTGATTCCGCCATAAATGGCTTCATCTTCTTCCCAAAAGCGGCGGCGGAATTGCAGCCCGACTTTGACATTCATGGCATAGGGCGGCGCGGCGATGGCCGCGCGCATGGCGGGGCCGACATCCATCGGAATTCTTGCCAGGACCCGCAGCGGGATGGTGCAGATGCACCAGTCGGCGGTCGCGGTCTGCGGCTGGCCCGGACGGCGAACATCTTCAAAAATGGCGCTAACCTGCCGCCCGTCTTGCCGGATCATGGTGACTCGTGACTCGGGCCTGATCAGACGCCCAACCTCGCGGGCGAAAGCGCGGGCGATCATGTCCATGCCGCCCACCGGCTGAAACATGGGCGATTGGTAGTCATACTCGCCGCGCGAGCCGAAATCGGTCCACAATCCCATATTCAGAAGACTGGAAAGATCGATGGGCTCGGAAAATTCCGGCACGCCGGCCAGACCGCCACCTGGATCCCGGTCAAAACCGCGGTGATCGCTGCTCGCTTCCCCCTTCACATAGCGGTAATTGCTGTCGAGCGCGCCCCAGCGCCTGAGCGCTTCCAAAAGCTTCTCGCGATCTTCCTGCGTCATCGGCGCGGATAGCGCGCCCTGATCCGCCACTTTCGCCAGCAGTTCGGCGACATGGCCGGAGAAATCCGCCACCACGTGGCGCACGCGCTGCGGCCGGCCGCCAAGCACGTTCCTGCTGTGCAGATAGGCGTTATGATTGACGTGAATGAACGGTTCGAGTGCCACCTTGAACCGTTTGCAATAATCCAGCAGCCCGCGGTGGTGGTACGGAATGCGCCACGGACCGGGATTGAAATACAGGCCGGCGTCCAGTTCGCAGTTCTGCCGCGTGCCGCCCAACTCGTTGACGGCGTCACCACCGCGTAACGTCCAGCAGCGGCCGCCGATGCGGGACTCGGATTCGAGTACCTGCACGCGATAGCCGGCCTTGCCGAGTTCATAGGCTGCCACCAATCCCGCGAGGCCCGCGCCGAGAATGAGGACCGACGTTCCGCGCGGATCACCCTGAAGCGAGATCGGGCCCGAATAGCCGGATTCAGCGGCAAAACCCAGCGCCGTCATCGCCTGGTAGGCGGTCTCCGCCCCGGCGGCGGCCCCGATCAGCGCGATCAGATCGCGGCGGCGCATTGGCGCAACTCGACGGTTTAAAAATCAGGAGCGGCGGCCATCGGCACCGCCGCGACTTCGGAACTATGGGTGGCGCCGTAATTGCCGGACGTGAAATGATCCAGGCCCGCGCTTTCGGCGCAAATGCTTTCATACCATGTGCCGTTGCTGCGGCCGGCGGCCGAATCGCTCTGCTTTGGGTGCCACACGGCAAAGCGCTGCATGGCATTCCACGGCATGGTGAATGCGCCGGGGTCCTCGACATGGATATCGACCTGCAGCCGCCGCCCGCCCTGCGTCATGTGGAACCGTTCGATGACGTGCAATTTGTCCGTATGCGGCGTCCGGTAATTGTCCACGAATGTTTTGGTGTTCTGGCCGATCGTGTCCACCACCAGAGTGTCGCCTTCATAATGACCGACGGATTCGCCGTACCATGACGGCGCCGGATTCTTCGAATGAGGCACATTCATATAAATGTGCCGCACCTGACTGTCGCCGCGCCAGATGAGCAGCACCTCCTTTGGCGTCTGCACGAAAAAAATCATCGGCGGCGCGACACGCCGGAAGATTTCGAATTCCGGAACGCCGCCCGGATAGCAGCGCTCGCGCGCCATGAACGGGACTTTGCCGGCCCGCACCTCGTCGTTGTCGCGCTGCATCTGCTGACGCACCCAGGGCTGCAGGATGGGATTGCTCAAATCCGCAATGCGGTAGGTGGGTTTGGTGGAGGCGAAATCATCGTTTGTCTGGCGATTTCCGTATTTCTTCAGCAACTCCGGATCATCGGTGGTGAAGCCGGCATTCGGAACATATGGATAATCCTTGACCTGCATGATCGGCCCGGGGCCACTTTCCGGCGGCAGATAATTGTCGCCATCCGGACGGTCGGGATACCACGAGGTGTGATCGTCGGATGCGAAATTGGGAATCGGCGCAGTTGCGGTTTGCGCCTGCAA